>JBAPLS010000019.1:0-5950 GCA_037083765.1 Candidatus Dasytiphilus stammeri | reverse complement strand
GTAGATCCCCAGATATTACTCACCCGTTCGCCACTCGCCGGCAGAAAATTATTCATTTTCTCCGCTGCCGTTCGACTTGCATGTGTTAGGCTTGCCGCCAGCGTTCAATCTGAGCCATGATCAAACTCTTCAATTCAATTTGTTACCCCATAATATTTTTTATACTTAGTGAGGTATGCACTCCAATCTATTCATTCCGTTAAAACTTTTAACAGAACTTATCTCACACTCCGTCAGTGCACATTCAAATTTTTTACTCAATTCCTTATTGTCAAATAAGTCAATCAGAATAATATACTATATTGTGAGTAGATAGCAAGAATTTTAGAAAATTATATTCTTTAACTAGATTAATAAGAGGATTTTTTCCTAAAACATTGTAGAGAGCATACTATTTATAGTATAAAAGTGAAAAAAAATCCACCCCTGACCAACTAATAATTTTTACTATATCCATATCAATATTTACTCAAATCATTTTTCCGGTTTCGGAATTGTATTGCAGACCGATTAATTTATCCATCCAGGCTAGGTACATTAGTAAGAGCCGTAAAAACGTTGTAACTGAATTGAATTAGATCCTGGTAGAATTTCGGGACAATTTTTTACATCTATTCCTACTCCTACACAGCAATCACGCAATCTCAGTCTCAGATAGGTTCTACATCGAACACACTTCGCAAGAACAGCATCTATTTTACGCTTTAAATTAATTAAATCGATTTTGACCTGAGTATTATTAGCTTCAGGAGGAACTTCAGGATAAGTAGCTACGGATATTTCACAATCTCCTATTTTTAATAAATCTACTAAATCTTAAATATGGCGCATTACAATCTTCCAGTAATTTTGTGCAGTTTTAATTAACTCCGAAGGTGGTTGATTTCTGCAAATCCAATGTGAAACTATTTTTATCCCTGGACGTGGTTACCAGTTGGGTTCCCGGGATTTTTAATACCAGCTTAGGTTTTTCCATGCCTGAGTTAATCTCATGATATCTGTAAAAAAAATCTACAAACATTACCTGGAATCCGCGTTCACTTAAACTATGAAGGAAACGATAACTGCAACCTTAACAGTCATAAGAATCAATAATTACATTTCCCGAATTTAAATAGATAGTACATACTAATAAGGGAATATCTGTCATTCTACTATTAGTTATCACAGATCCCGTCGCTCCATATTATAATTTAGCACTAGCTTCCGGAAGAAAATCACGGGGAGGATTACTACGTCGATAATAATCGTGACCCCGTGCTTGATTATAACCGCGTAAATTATAGATGATAGAAATATGAATTGCTGGAACCACACCATGTTGTTCATCTTTGTTCAAACAACTACGTACTACCATAGTGCCTGTTTGGTTTTCGTTTCATAATTCATAGTCCTTTTAAGCCGCTTACATATTCTATATGGTCTTGATATAGTTAAGCATCAAGTTTGTCTCGATACTTTCAATGAGATTTTTATCTATTCGGAATTTTAAATCTTTTCTGAAATTTTTCCACCCGACCGCCGGTATCTACTATTCGTTGTTGTCCGGTATAAAATGGATGGCATTTCCCACAAACATCTAAAGTCAAATCATGACCTATGGTAGAACTAGTCTGAATGACATTGCCACATGAACAAAATGCAGTTAGTTTAGTGTAACTTGGATGAATATTTTTTTTCATATAAGGAATCTCTCTTAGAGCACTAAAATTTTTTTTTAAAAGTATTTATAAAATAAACAATCTAATCTTTGGTTACCATCTAATGGTGTTATAATTATAAGGTTATATAATAAGAATTATATAATTGATTATGAGTTATGTTTTATGCGGATAATTCGAGTTGTTTTATCTCTTCCTGTTATGCAATATTTTGATTATCTTTTACCAGCAGAGCTTTCTGTTGGTGTGGGATCACGAGTATCCGTACCTTTTGGGAAACGTAATCTTCTCGGAATAGTAATCGACATTCAGGATCAATCTGATCGTCCTAAGGAAAAATTAAGATATATTAATAAAATTTTAGATAAACAATCTCTCTTTGCTTCTTCATTATGGCGTCTTTTGCTCTGGTCATCAGAGTATTATCATTATCCTGTCGGAGAAATTATATTTTCTGCTATTCCAAAATTATTAAGACTCGGTCATTCTACTAGCATGCCGATCAGAGTCAAATGGGAAATCACCGATATAGGTCGTACCGTCCTTCTGGAAAATTTCAAAACAAAACCCAAACAACAACAAGCTTTAGCAATACTAAAAATAAAAGAAATTAATGATATAGATCTTCTTAAATATCATTTAAAAAAAAGAACTTTACAAGCATTACAGAAAAAAAAATTATGTCAATTATCGGTGCAAAAAATATCCCCAGATATTAACTGGAATCATAAGGTTTCCAGAGCAAGAGATAATTTAAGTTTAAATTATGATCAAAAAATAGCTATTGAGACTATACGTAATCAAACAAATTCTTTTAATGTTTGGGTAATAGAAGGATTAACGGGTTCTGGTAAAACTAAAGTTTATCTAAATATAATAGACCATATACTAGCGAAGGGTCGTCAGGTCTTAGTATTAGTCCCAGAAATATGTTTAACATCACCAACTATTGCGCTGTTTCGACATCGCTTTAACGTTCCTATAGAAATAGTGCATTCGAATCTTAATAATTATGATCGTTTGACCATTTGGATAAAAGCACGAAAAGGTGAAGTAGCTATTATTATTGGAACCCGTTCTGCTATCTTCACTTCTTTTGCGTCTCTGGGAATTATAGTAATTGACGAGGAACACGACAGTTCTTATAAACAGCGATATGGATGGTGTTATCAGGCACGGGATTTAGCCGTAGTACTCGCTAAAGAAGCACAGATTCCTATCTTAATGATTTCTCCTACTCCTACCCTAGAAACATTATATAATGTTAAACTAGGAAAATATAAACATTTCTATCTTAGGCAACAAGATGAAAAACAACGTTTATATACTCAACAAATCATTGACTTGAGAGGTTTAAAAGTAAAAGCAAGTTTATCTAAAATGCTAATAGAAAAAATTTCTCAACATTTACAATATAACAATCAAGTGCTACTTTTTTTAAATCGAAGAGGTTATGCATCATCTATTGGATGTCGAGAATGTGGTTGGAGAGCTGAGTGTTATCAGTGTGATCATTCTTATACATTACATCAACATTATCAACAATTGCGTTGTCATTACTGTGGTAGTTGTCGCCAAATACCATTGCAATGTAATGAATGCGGTTCTACTTACATTATTTCTCTAGGGGCAGGGACAGAACAACTAGAACATCAACTACGAAAATTATTTCCTACAATACCATTATCACGTATTGATCGTGATACAGTAACTACTAATCCTATCAAATGTCATTTATCAGAAGTCTTGAGCGGAGGAGCAAGAATTTTATTAGGTACACAAATGATTCTTACTAAAGTACAGCATTATTTTTCCGAGATAACCTTAGTAGCATTAGTAGATGTTGATGGATCTTTGTTTTCCGCTGATTTTCGTTCGACTGAACGGTTGGCACAACTCTATACTCAGCTCGCGAGTCGTTCCACATCTCGGGATAAATATGGGGAAGTGTTTCTACAAACATATCATCCTAATCATCCTTTATTACAAACCCTATTAAATAAGGGATATCCATCATTTGCTAATGATGCCTTAAAGGAACGTCAAATTTTTCTTCTTCCTCCCTATAGTAATCATGTTTTAGTTCGCGCAGAGTATCACGATAGTTCTAAAGCCTTTTTATTTCTCAATAACTTTCGTCATATTCTTGATTCAATCACGTTAAAAGATAAAAATTTCTTACTTTTAGGTCCAGTGCCTGCTTTGCAAGCAAAACGTAGTGGAAAATATCGTTGGCAATTGTTATTGCAGCATTCTTCACGGTTTCAATTACAACAGATTATTCAATCTTCCCTTCCTCTCTTTCATAATTTACCACTACTAAAAACAGTTCAGTGGACAGTAGATGTAGATCCAATCGAGAACTAAATTAGTGTCGATCCTGAGATTCTTATCTCCTCATTTTACGCCTTTAGGCTTATACTATAATAATATTATCTTTTGTTAAAAATATTATTTTCAGGAGCAATTATGTTTAAGAATGATTTTAAAAATAATTGCACTATAACTAGTAAGGAACATCAATATTAACAAAAACACGTTAGTGAACGACTAATATCGGAGGGTAAGAAAATAATATGTCTAAAAATTATTAAATATCTCAAAGAAAAAATGCGAACACATCCTATTTCATCTGTAATGATAGCTGGTAGTATAGGATTTGTTATAGGTGGTATTTGTCGTCGAAAATTACTGAAATGAACATTCTGTCTTAAAAGAAGATATGCTATCCTGATAGCAGTAGTGCTTATAAAGTCGAGTAGATCTTGAGGAAGATAGTGAAGAACAGTGTTTATAGCTAGAGAAACCTTATGTCCTTTTGGAGTTATCCTGCCTGAAGAAATGAATACAAATTGCTGCAGGATGCAGATAGATAAAATAAAAATTCTTACATCAAAATCTTCTGGTTCTTCTTCAGAGAAAGGAGAATGTTTGTAAATTAATATTGTTCACGCACTATTTGATTCATTTTTTACTCTATGTGTTCCTATTGCAATCCTACTCAACGGATCTAGAGGAACAATTTTTCATTCCTTAATTAATCAATTAATATGCGGTAATAAATAATGAATTTTATTGACTAAGGAGAGCAAACAATTAGAATGCAATTCAAATTGTATCTTATCTTACTTCACTTAAGTAAGTACTTATTCTCTTGTGGCGCGTTGGCAGAGTGGTTATGCAGCGGATTGCAAATCCGTATACCTCGGTTCAAGTCCGGGACGCGCCTTATCACACTATAACCTACTTGCCCGGATGGTGGAATAGGTAGACACAAGGGACTTAAAATCCCTCGGCCTGATGGCTATGCGGGTTCAACTCCCGCTCCGGGTACATTTAAATTAACTGCTCTAAGAGAGCCGGGAAGAAATGTAAGCAGCATAATCCTAACACTAATATAAATATTTTTTCGGGAAAACAATATGCAGGTTTAGCAGAACAAGCATTATTTTATATCGGAGGAATCATTAAACATGCTAAATCCATAAATGCTTCCCCACTACTAATTCTTAGAAACGTCTCATTATGGATTATGAGGATCCAGTCATGCTAGCTTATTCCTCCCGTACTCGTTCTGCATCGATCCGGATACCAATGGTTAGCAGCCCACAAAAGCACGTCGTATTGAAGTGCTTTGCCAGATAATCCTTATTTATCTTTCTCATTATTCTTTATTAATGACTGAAATTGATGGAATTATCAATAAGATTCATCCGAGAAAGAATCTGGAAACTAATCTGTATGATTTGACGCAGAAAATTTATTTACTCATCTATTCCGAAGATCTCTTCTTCGTTGGAAGAAGCACTATATGCCTTAGATGAAGACCGTGAATATCTCATGAGAGGAAGATTTTTTACTAATAATGCTATTGAAGCCTATATTAACCTCCGTAGTTCGTAAATAGAACGTGTTCGTATGACACATCCCGTATAATTTGCACTTTACTAGAGCGTTTGATTTGTGAGTGGACAGCTTCTGTCCTTGATAATGGCTCTTTTTTAAGAGAAAAGGATTTTACTTATCGTAAATCATTTTGAGAATGAATAATTATAAAACTACTACTTTTCTTCTCAGTGTGCCTGATTTGGAATATCTTCGTACGGATATAGGAAGTGAAGGAGCCTTTATAGGCTCTTCTAATGTTGCCAATCTAATGCTATAAATATGCTCACTAATAAAAAATAGTTATCTAAAATTAGCAAAACTCCAGGTGGTACTAAACTAATTAACATCTTTCAAATTTCTTTCGAATCTAGGTTCCTAGATTTTCCCGGATATGACTATGC
>JBAPLS010000018.1:0-10379 GCA_037083765.1 Candidatus Dasytiphilus stammeri | reverse complement strand
CATTGCAAATCGGCGCCCGTGATGTTGCCTTTCCATTCCTTAATAATTTGAGTTTTTGGCTTACGGTCGCAGGCGCAATGATAGTAAATATTTCATTGGGAGTGGGGGAATTTGCTAAGGTGGGATGGGTCGCTTATCCCCCACTTTCGGGAATAGAATATAGTCCGGGTGTAGGAGTTGACTACTGGATATGGAGTTTGCAAATTGCTGGCATTGGAACATTGCTGACGGGAATTAACTTCTTTGTGACCATTATTAAAATGCGTGCGCCGGGCATGACTTTATTCAAAATGCCCGTTTTTACTTGGACCTCATTATGTTCTAACGTTCTAATTATTATAGCTTTTCCCATCTTAACAGTAACTATTACATTGCTTACCCTAGATCGTTATTTAGGAACTCATTTTTTTACCAATGAGATGGGTGGTAACATGATGATGTATATCAATCTTATATGGGCATGGGGTCATCCCGAAGTATATATTCTAGTACTACCCGTATTTGGCATCTACTCAGAAGTGGTATCAACTTTCTCTAAAAAAAGACTTTTCGGCTATACTTCTCTGGTTTGGGCAACGATTGTTATAACAATTCTTTCCTTTATTGTCTGGTTACACCATTTCTTTACTATGGGAGCGGGTGCTAATGTGAATGCTTTCTTTGGTATTAGTACCATGATCATTGCTATCCCTACTGGGGTAAAAATTTTTAACTGGCTATTCACTATGTATCAAGGACGTATTAATTTTACTTCTCCCATGTTATGGACCATAGGTTTTATAATAACCTTTTCTATAGGTGGAATGGCAGGAGTATTATTAGCAGTACCCGGGGCTGATTTTGTCCTGCACAATAGTTTATTCTTAATTGCACACTTTCATACTGTTATTATCGGGGGGGTAGTATTCGGATGCTTTGCGGGCTTAACCTACTGGTTTCCTAAAGCTTTTGGATTTACCTTAAATGAATACTGGGGAAAAATGTCATTCTGGTGCTGGTTCATAGGTTTCTTATTGGCTTTTATCCCACTTTACGCCCTAGGATTAATGGGGATGACACGTCGTCTCAGTCAAAATATTGATCCACAATTTCACTTATTATTAGTTATCGCGGCATTCGGTACCGTAATTATTGCTCTGGGAGTTATCTGTTTATTTATTCAAATTTATATTTCGATTCTTTATCGTCATAAGAATGCGGATCTTACAGGTGATCCTTGGGATGGACGAACTTTAGAATGGTCTACCTCTTCCCCACCTCCTTTTTATAACTTTGCTATTATACCAGAAGT
Organism: Candidatus Dasytiphilus stammeri; assembly: GCA_037083765.1. Taxonomy (GTDB): domain Bacteria; phylum Pseudomonadota; class Gammaproteobacteria; order Enterobacterales; family Enterobacteriaceae; genus Dasytiphilus; species Dasytiphilus stammeri_B. The sequence continues at coordinate 9,088 of JBAPLS010000018.1, read as the reverse complement.
GAAAGAACGTGATCCATTTTGGGAGATGAAATTAAAACAAAAAGCAGGAAAAAAACAACAATATATCGATTATCAACCTATTCATATGCCCAAAAATACTAGTATAGGTCTATGGATCGCAGTTTTCAGCATGATATTTGGTTTTGCCATGGTTTGGTATATCTGGTGGTTAGCCGCCATTACTTTATTAGGCATAATTGTATCTTGGATTGCTAAAAGTTTTGATGAAGATCCATATTATTATGTTACCGCAAGGGAAATAGCTAAAATTGAGAATCATCGTTTTGAACAGATAATAAAGTAGGTATAAAATGTCAAAAAATCATCCCAGTTCCCTATCTAATAATTACCTGAATGGATTAGAGTCTGCTAATGATATTCATGCCACTAAAGTATTTGGTTTTTGGATATATTTAATGAGCGATTGTATCCTATTTGCTGCTCTATTTGCTACCTATGCCGTAATGGTTAATAGTACCGCTGATGGTCCTCAGGGTAAAGATATTTTTCATTTACCGTTCGTATTCGCAGAAACTATGGTGTTGCTATTTAGTACCCTTACTGAGGGCATGGCCATGGTAGCCATTAATCAGAAAAATAGCGGAATAAATAAAGTTATTTATTGGTTATTATTAACATTTCTATTAGGAATAGTTTTCATCTCCATGGAATTTTATGAGTTTCATCATTTAATTAATCATGACTGGGGTCCGAGTAGAAGCGGATTTTTGTCTAGTTTTTTCACCTTAGTAGGTACACATGGAATACATGTGATTGCTGGTTTGATATGGATTATGATCTTAATCTATCAGGTTTCAAAGGATGAAATTACGCCTCCAATCGTAACAAGATTAAGTTGTTTTAGCTTATTTTGGCATTTCTTAGATGTGATATGGATCTGCTTATTTACCGTGGTATATTTGATAGGGGTGATGAAATGAAAAATATTTTATATACAGGGGAGAGCCATGCTAAAAAATATTTAATCGGATTTATGATGTCAATCATTTTGACACTAGTTCCCTTTACGATGGTGGGGATAACTATCAACAGTCATGAGCCACTAGTATTAGTCATAACAATTATTTTCGCAGTATTACAGATTATTATCCATTTGATATGTTTTTTACATATAAGTGGATCTAAAAAAGATCGTTGGAACTTATTAGCTTTAATATTTAGTATTATTATCATAGCAATACTAGTACTAGGGTCATTATGGATCATGTGGAATTTGAACTACATGATGAATAGCAAATTTTAATGATTATAGTTCCAGTAGACCTTACAATGACTAAGACAAAGGTGAGTCAATTGCTTTGTCTATAGGAGTATTTTATTATCTTATGAAGAAGAGTCAACAACTAGATTTGATGTAGTTATTTGCTCTGATGCGTAAATTATAATCTGATCTTTGATGGTTCGACTCATGTTATTTATTGTTCTGTAGATCGACAACATTAATTATCGCTATTTTTAGCTTTGGGTCAACTTACATATTTCTATGACATTTTTTCATAGTGATAGTGCGAGATGGTTGCTTTATAATTTCCGTTAATGTTTCCATTGGATGATGCGTTATTGATATTACTTTCCATAAGGTTGTTTATTTGTATTAAAGCTTGATTATAAAACATCTCAGAATTTTTCATGACCAGATTTATAATCTCTTATTTAACCTAACTACCGCATGTTATGTTTTAAGTTATCATTCTTCCTTTCAGAGAATCGATCCGCCGAGAATAGGCAGGAATATAAGCAAGGTATCGCTCGTCGGAGTGGAATGATCGTCTTCTGGATAGATGAATAATCCCCGACCGCACTTCTGCATAAACGATATCGGTTCTACTTAAGGTAACACTAACAATCTAATCAAAATATCCATCACTGATGAAATCAATAAAATAATATAATGTAACGATCGAAAAAATTTAACATGAAATATTTTTCATCATGATATAATAGATAAAAAGACTATGCAGTTGCTAATTATAGTAACTGCCACAGTTTGTGAGTCCCTATATGAAATTTAAAGGTAATATTGATGTCCAAGATTAAAGGAAACGTTAAATGGTTTAATGAATCTAAAGGATTTGGGTTTATTACTCCAGAAGATGGTAGTAAAGACGTATTTGTTCATTTTTCGGCAATCCAGAGCAATGGTTTTAAAACTTTGACTGAAGGACAACGGGTAGAGTTTGAAATAACAACTGGCGCTAAAGGTCCGGCTGCGGCTAATGTGATTCTAGTATAAGTTAACAGTCAGAATTAAAAACCCGTCTTAATGTCGGGTTTTTTAATTATTAAATAATTTTTCTGCTTGCTTGTCTGCATGATAAGAAGAACGTACCAAAGGAGAGCACGCAGCATGAGTAAAACCCAGGGCTTGAGCGTTTGTTTGGAGCTCTGCAAACTCATCGGGACTGACATATCGTCTGACTGGTAAATGGTATCTACTTGGCTGTAGATATTGTCCTATGGTGATCATAGTAACTCCATGGGAGCGAAGATCATACATAACATTAATAATATCTGCATATTTTTCTCCTAAACCCACCATTAGGCCAGATTTAGTTGGAATATCAGGATGATCTTCCTTAAAACGCTTAAGTAACTTTAACGAATAAGCATAGTTAGCGCCGGGACGAATTTTGTGATAGATTTCAGGCACAGTTTCTAGATTATGGTTAAATATATCTGGCGGCATATCATTGAAGATATTCATCGCCTTATCCAGACATCCCCTAAAATCCGGTACTAGGATTTCAATCCTAATTATTGGATTCATCTTTCTAATGGCCACTATACAATCCACAAAATGTTGTGCTCCCCCATCATGTAAATCATCACGATTAACAGAGGTAAGCACTATATAGCGTAAATGTAACTTATTAATCGTTTGGGCAATTCTTTGAGGTTCCTTTTTATCCGAAGGTAATGGTCTCCCATGAGAGATAGCACAAAATGGACAACGCCGAGTACAAATATTACCTAGAATTAAAAAAGTTACTTTACCCTGATTAAAACAATCAATAATATTAGGACAGGATGCTTCTTCACAAACGGAATGTAAACCATTTCTCCGTATTAATGATTGAAGTTTGTTTAGATGTTGGGATTCATGAGGTAATTGGATCCTTAACCATTCTGGTTTGTTCAGCATTTTGCTTATACCATTTTCGAATTATCGATATTTTTGAATATTATCATCATTACGAAAGTATCCTGGTTAAATGTATAGTGAGGATGTAATTGTTCTATTTTTTCCTGAAAGAGGAAGGTTAGTTAAGCAGGAGTTTTTTTTCAATGGGTTAAAAAACACTTCTAAATATCTATTTTAAAAATACTAATAAACTCATCTACTAAAACCTGCTGAAATTCTCCTAAGGAGACCGCAGGATTAAATGCACTTAATTGTGTCATCTCTAAACCTGGCTGCCCACAAGGATTAATGTGTTGAAAAGGGTTTAAATCCATGGAAATGTTAACTGCAAAACCATGCAGTGAACACCCCTGGTGGATACGTAAACCCAGGGAGCAAATTTTTTTATCAGTAATATATACTCCCGGAGCATTTTTACGCACATGAGCATCAATATTAAATAATTTGAGGGTCTTAATAACAGATTTTTCTATTACAGTAACTAAATATCTCACCCTGAGGTTTCTTCTTTTTAAATCAATCATAACATACATGATCAGCTGTCCTGGACCATGATAAGTGATCTTTCCGCCTCGATCACTTTGCATGACTGGAATATCACTATGCATAAGTATCTTATTCTTATATTTTTCTGACTTTCCCTGCGTAAATACTGGCCAATGCTCTAATAACCAGAGTTCATCCAGGGTTAAAGATAGTCTATTTTTAGTAAAATTATGCATTGCTATATATACTTGACTCCATGGTTGCAGACCCAGATAACGAATAATGAATTTACCGCTGCACATGTAATTAGCTCCTATACATACTTTATATCATAAATATATCTGACTATAGTCAAAAATAAACCTAGAGATATATAGTTTTTATACTGACTAACTAGTTAGTGCTTAATAACAAGGATATAGTTTCTAGTCTCGACCATAATAAGGTTTTATTCTCATGATTTTTAATAGCTATTTCTAGCCTGGACAATAAAGTAATAGCCAGTTTAATATGTGTATTATTTAGTCTTTTTAATGCGTCTGTCAAAAATGTCAATCGTCGAATTTTTTTATAACTGAGATGATTATTCGATAGTAAAGGATAAGAAGAGGATCTTAGACAACGCTGTTGTAATGTTAGTAATGTTATTAAATCATAAGATAAAAAGTTACACAGAAAATGGATTTCACTACCCTGTTGGCGTAACTGATGTAAGATATGTAATGCGCGCGCACTTTGTCCCGATAGTACTGAATCTAACCACTGGTAAGGAGTAAAATACGATACATCATTTACAATATTTTCTACTCGAGAAAGTGACAGCCTACCATCGGGCCATAGCAAACGTAGCATGTTTAGTTTTTGAACTAATGCTAATAAGTTACCTTCATAGTTACAACAAAGTAACTGCAGAGCATCTTCTTCAATCTTCAATCCCATGTTTGTTGCTCGATGATTTATCCACTTCAGGTAACGATCTTTTTGAGGCGTGAAACAAGACACTAATACAGTGTTTTTGGTACTGAGTGTGGTAAACCAGGTACTTTGTTCTTGTTTCTTGGTGAGATAAGAAAGAATTATAATTAAGAGAATATTAGAATTAGATTGCAATAATTTTGACAGCATCAATAATCTCTCTTGCCAGAGAACACTCACTTCTTTTTCATAATAGGTCGGAACTTTTAGGCAAAAGGTTCGTTTTCTAGCAAATAAGCTATATGCTTTAAAATTAAAAATAATATCTTGCCATCCCTGAAGATTATTATCACTAGTAGCACGGTAATGCTCCTGAAATCCTTTTTTTTTAGCTGCCTCGAACACTATATGTTCACTTTCTTGTAATAAGAAAGAATCATTACCTATTAGGAAATAACACCTGCTTAATTCTTTATCCACCTGAAATGGCAGGTTCTCAGAAGTGAGTTTAATCATAATAATCCACCACTTAGGAAATTAACTATTTTTACCCTGATATCGATCGACAAAGATATTATATCATCAACATATTATTTTCCTGAGGATAAGATTAGATTAATTAGTTTACCAGGTACATAAAACACTTGTCGGAGTGTGAGACCTTTTAGATACTTAGAGATCTGTGGGTCTCGGGTAGCTTGTTGGTGTATTTGTTTTTCGTTAAAGTGATTTGGGATAATAAGTCTTCCACGAACTTTTCCGTTGACTTGGACGACGATTAACCAAGTATTTTCTTTGAGTGCTTCTTTATCTACTTGTGGCCACTGCGCGTGATCTATATCGATATTTTTTCTAAAGTTATGAATAGCTTGCCATAATACAAAGCAAATATGTGGTGTAAAAGGATATAACATTCTTATAACAGCTAGAAGGGACTCCTGCATTAAGGAGCGATCTTGTGAGTTGTCTGGAGAGAATTGAGATAGATGGTTAAGAAATTTCATAATAGCCGCAATAGCGGTATTGTAAGTCTGGCGACGCTCAATATCGTCAGTAACTTTAGCAATGGTTTGATGTAATTTTCGTCGCAACAACGCCTGCACTTCATTAAGTGGAGTTTGATGATCTAGAAAATCTATTTGTCCCTGTTGAGTATGTTTATAAACTAAATACCACAATCGTTTCAAAAAACGACGACAACCTTCTATGCCTGAATTACTCCACTGTAGTGGCAGTTCTGCCGGAGCAGCAAACATTATGAATAACCGGATCGTATCTGCCCCGTATTTTTCAATCATTATATGGGGGTTAATACCATTATTTTTAGATTTAGACATTTTGCTAATCCCAGCATAAACTAACTCCCGTCCGACACGATCTTGAGCTTTTACAATTCGTCCTTTTTCATCTCGCTTACTGGTAACATGGAGAGGATCAATCCAGACTCGCTCCTGATTGTTACCAAGATAATAAAAAGTGTCTGTCAACACCATTCCCTGGCATAATAATCGTTTGGCTGGTTCGTCAGTCTGAACTAAGCCGGCATCGCGTAGTAACTTATGATAGAATCTAAAATACATTAAGTGTAGAATAGCATGTTCAATCCCCCCAATATATTGATCTATGGGCAACCAGTAATTGGCTGCATAGGGATCTAAAATACCTTTTTTATAGTGCGGACAGGTATAGCGTGCATAATACCATGAAGATTCCATGAATGTATCAAAAGTATCTGTTTCTCGAACAGCTTTTTTCCCCTGGACTAAAGTTTGACCCCACTTATCATCATTCTTAATTGGACTGGTAATACCATCCACAATGACATTTTCTGGAAGTATAACAGGCAGTTGATTTTCCGCAACGGGAATAATTGAGCCATCTTCCAGTGTTATCATTGGAATAGGTGCACCCCAATAACGTTGACGAGAGACTCCCCAATCACGAAGGCGATAGTGCACCGCCCGTTTTCCTGCGCCTTTATTTATCAGGGTCTTAATAATTATATTACTACCTATTTCATTGGATAAACCACTGAATTCTCCCGAATTAAATAATGTTCCTCTTTCCGTCATAGCACGTCTACTAACATCGGGTGGGGTGCCATCGGCAGCTAAGAGGACGGATTTCATTGGTAAATTATATTTATTCGCAAACTCCCAGTCTCGATGGTCGTGAGCAGGTACTATCATCACTCCACCGGTACCATATTCTAAACTGATAAAGTTTACTACCCAAATAGGCAATTTTTTCCTAGTTAAGGGATGAATAGCCAAAAGGTCGGTAGACATTCCTACTATTGTTTCCGAGTGTTCTCTTTCGTTTTGGGGATATTTTAATCCATACTTACGGATAAAATTACACAGAGGAGAATTGATCACAGCCGCTTTCACCGCGAGAGGATGCTCTAGGGCAATTGCTAGACAGCTGATCCCCATGATAGTATCTGGTCGTGTAGTATATATTGTTATCTTATTTTCATATCCTACCAGTGGAAAACTGATTTCTACTCCCTCAGAACGACCAATCCAATTACGTTGCATATTTTTCACCTGATCCGGCCAAAATTCTAGGTGATCTAATCCATGAAGTAATTCTTCTGCATAAGAAGTGATCCTTATAAACCACTGCGGTACTTTACGTAGTGATACTCGGCTATCACAACGCCAACAGCGTCCATCTATTACTTGCTCATTGGCCAATACAGTTTGATCAGTGGGACACCAATTAACCAAAGATAATTTTTTATATACTAAACCTTTGTCATATAATTTAGTGAAAAACCATTGTTCCCAACGATAATATTCGGGATTACAGGTCACCAATTCCCTACTCCAGTCATAACTAAATCCCAATAATTTCAGCTGGTTTTTCATATAATTGATATTGCTATATGTCCAAGATGCAGGAACAGTATTATTGTTTATAGCTGCGGTTTCGGCTGGTAAACCAAAGGCATCCCATCCCATAGGATGTAACACATTTTTACCTTTCATTCGCTGGTATCGAGCAATTACATCGCCAATAGTATAATTCCGCACATGACCCATATGTAAATGTCCCGAAGGATAGGGAGGCATTGATAAACAATAAAATTTTTCTTTTCCTTCTTCTTCCTGCACCTGAAAAGTCTTATTTTTTTCCCAAGCCAGCTGTACGTAGGGTTCTATCTCTTCCGGACGATATTGATTTTGCATCTAGCTTCTCTTATCTTGCTATTTTAAAAAATCTACATATTTCGGCGGTTTTAAAAATTTTTCTTCAAGCTTATTGAAGAGGATGATATTTCTTTATAAGGATCGGAATAGCCAAGATTCCTCATAATTTGAGTTTCTATTACTTCCATATGTTTGGCGTGCTCGAGCGTAATATGATCATAACCTAGTAAGTGTAGACTTCCATGAATTACCATATGAGCCCAATGTTCTCTCAATCTTTTTTGCTGTTCTTGAGCTTCTTTTTCTACAATAGAACCACAAATAACCAAATCTCCTAGTAAGGAGATCTTTAAATCATTAATACTAGGTATCTCAAATGGAAATGATAATATATTCGTTGCTATATTTTGGCGCCGATAACGCCAATTAAGAGCTTTACTTTCATCAGGATCTACTATACGAATAGTCACTTCCTGAGATGTTTTAAATTTAAAAAAAAATAGAACAGCCTCTAACCATCTCGAAAAATGATCAGATGTAGGTAAGTGGACACGTTCCTGGACGACAATTTGCAGATTTAAAATAATTCTTTTCATTAATTCCATTGATCTCACTTTTATTGACCTATAATTTTTCCCCGGAGAGAATTTGGACAAACTTCTACTATTTCTACATCAATAAAATTACCTATTAGATCTACTTTGCTTGCAAAGTTTACCACGCGATTATTATCAGTACGCCCGGAAAGTTCTGTAAGATTTTTACGGGAACGTCCTTCCACTAGCACTCTTTGTACACTACCTAGCATACGTCGGCTCCAAGAGATGGTCTGTTGCTTAAGCAGTGCTTGGATCCGATATAAACGATCTTTTTTTTCTTTTTCACTAATATAATTAGTCATGGTAGCAGCTTTAGTTCCAGGTCTCGCCGAATATATAAAACTAAAACTCATATCAAAATTTATTTCTGATATAAATTGTAGTGTTTGATCGAAATCCTCTGAAGTCTCGCTGGGAAAACCCACAATAAAATCTGAACTGACATGTATATTAGGACGTACAGAACGTAATTTATGGATAATTTGCCTATACTTATTGGTCGTATATCCTCGTTGCATGATCTTTAAGATTCTATCGGAACCACTTTGTACTGGAAGATGGAGAAAATTCGAGAGTTGTGGTTGATCACGATAAACTTCAATTATATCTTCGGTAAAATGTCGTGGGTGATTAGTAGTAAAGCGGATACGATCAATACCCTTAACTAAAGCTATTTTACGGAGAAGATCGGAAAAGTTGCAAACTTCATTTCTGGACGTTGATCCGCGATATGCATTAACATTCTGTCCTAAGAGGTTAATATCATGAAC
>JBAPLS010000017.1:0-10560 GCA_037083765.1 Candidatus Dasytiphilus stammeri | reverse complement strand
TTCACGTAATGATAGCACTGTCCTCTTTTGCATTGTCAGCGCATGCGCTTTTGGCAATTTTAGCGAAYGCAAATRCGTAYTAGATTGTYAGAAGAATTCTACACTAKGGAAGTTTAMCTGGTGGCCGCYARGTGASACAGCTGGTCTAMATGYTTTATCYCTCTTTCACCAGTAAACCGRTTCTCTCTTGCTGTGATCCCAGYCTTAAATAACAGTTTWATTTTTGCAGGTRGGAGTGAGTTCAATAAGAAGAACAATTCAACAAGGACCAGAYAGTTTGAAAACATCTTCATCCCGTATTCGACYAAAAACTGATATATTTCAAAATTATGTTTCTAGGAAAGATTTTTCTTCCTACATCTTCACCTGTTATGCGGATATCAATTCCCTTGTCTACTAATGTTGCATACGCAAGATTTTCTGCGGTACTCCAATCTAAAGGTCTCTGAACCTCTGCCATTTCAGAACGAGCCTGATATATTTTTGCTACTCTTGGATGCATCTTGATAGATTTAGGTACTGAACTAATGCATTTGGCCAGTGTTTTTAACTTCATGATATCAAGTTCTAAGTTTTTTTCTTCATGATCTAGTTCTGCCTGATGGAAAAATAGAGGATGTTTTACGTTCTTTTTGTCCTTACATATCTCAGATACTACGCATTCACCTTGCTGTAACGATGACCGATAGTGATCGACCATATTCTGAGCTTCTTTTATACTAATTACTTGTTCCTGAATTAATTTATCAACATAAATTTTACGACTGGTAGGATGATTCTGTATAATTTGATACATAACAGGCTGAGTAGCACTAGGTTCATCAGCCTCATTATGTCCATGACGTCGATAACATACTAAATCTATAAATACATCTTTCTTAAAGAGAGTCCGGTAATTTAACGCTAACCGAGTAGCAAAAATACTTGCTTCTATATCATCTGCATTAACATGTAATATCGGTGCTTGTACCATTTTTCCAATATCAGTACAGTACTGGCTAGTTCGTCCTTCTTTCACTGAGGTAGTAAATCCAATTTGATTATTTATCACTATCCGGATTGTTCCCCCTACTTCATAACCACGCAGTTTGGACATATTTAAAGTTTCTTGCATTATACCTTGTCCTATGATCGCTGCATCACCATGAATAGTAATGGGCAATACTGGATAAAGATCTCTTTTTTCATTAATGCTATCTAATAGTGCCCGGACGGAACCCATAACTACGGGATTAATAATTTCCAGGTGAGACGGATTAAATTTCAAAACGAGATGAATTTTTCTACCATTTTTAGTTTTGATATCCGAGGTATAACCCAGATGATATTTAACATCTCCACTCCCATAAAATTTATTTCCCCCCCCCACAAATTCATCTAATAAATCTTTAGTTTTTTTGCCAAAAATATTTACAAGTACATTAAGACGTCCGCGGTGGGCCATACCAAAAATTATATCACTTATGCTTCGTTTCGACGCATAACGTACTATTTCTTTCATCATTGGTAATAATGCATCACCTCCTTCGAGGGAAAAACGTTTAGATCCGGGAAATTTATTACCTAAATAGAGTTCTATTCCTTCAGCCGAAGTTAGATCTTGGAGAAAAATTATCTTTTCCCTCTGAGTAAAAATTCTCGATTCTCCTGAAGATTCAATATAGTGCTGCAGCCACATTTTTTCCTTTAGATTGGATAGATGCATATATTCAATCCCAATGGATCCACAGTATATTTTTTTCAGGGTATTATAAATATCTGCTACTGTCATAGCTTTCGATTTGTTCAAAGTCAAACCTGACTCTACATTGAACCATGTATGAGAATCGCGCTCAGTGATATTATAAAATTGGGAATCAAGATTAGGTACATCTGGTCTCCATAATCCCAGCGGATCTAGATTAGCTTGCTGGTGACCATGGGATCGAAAGTACTCAATTAATTGAATTAATCTTATCTGGGTAGGTACATTAATATTATGATCGTTAGTTTTTGGTAACCCCTGATTCAGATCTTTTAAAGTAGAAAGATTCTTAAATACCGAAAACCATGTCGGGTCTACCGAATGAGAATCTATTAAAAAATTATTATAGAGATGCTCTATCCATAACTTGTTATCTCCCGCCATCCAAGAAGTTTCAAGCCAGTTCTTCATGGCACTGTTGTGCATTTTTCCATACCTTAATTAACACACTATTGTGTGTTGTAGTGTTTACTCGATTAAAAATCAATAACATGTAACTTGATAAAATTAAAGAGTTCTTTTTAATAACATTAACTTAATATTATTAATAGCTCGTGTAGGATTTAATTTCTTAGGACACACATTGAGACAATTCATAATATTATGACAACGAAATACACTAAAAGCATCATTAAGATCTTCCAATCGTTTTTCCATGGCCTTATCTCTATTATCTACCAAAAAACGATAAGCTGTTAATAATCCAGCGGGCCCGATGAACTTGTCAGGATTCCACCAAAATGAAGGACATGCTGTAGAACAACAAGCACATAAAATACATTCATATAAACCATTTAACTTTTCACGTTGGGTAGGAGTTTGCAAATATTCGCGGACGGGAACTGTATCATTTAACAGATAAGGTTTAATTTTTTTATACTGCCGGTAAAAGATATCCAGATCAACAATAAGATCACGTATTACTGGTAGTCCTGGTAAAGGGCGGACAATAATTTTCTTCTTATTTTTCAGGAGAGAAGAAATAGGAGTTATACAAGCCAAACCATTTTTTCCATTAATATTTACACCATCAGATCCACAGACTCCTTCCCTACAAGATCTACGAAAAGATAGGGTAGGATCTTGTTCTTTTATAAGTAACAGGGCATCTAACAGCACCATATCATGACGCCAATCGTCTATCCTTAAAACATAATCTTGCATTCGGGGCTTGTGATCAGTTTCTGAGTTATAGCGATAAATAGAAAATTTTAAGTTCATTTTGTGTATTGCTCCATCCATCTCTCTCAATATGTCCGGACTTTGGGAGGAAAGCCTTCACGAAATTGGGGTTGCATGTTCACTTTGCGTCGCATCATGCATTTTTTTTGCGGAAGATATAAGCTATGACATAACCAATGGTGGTCATCTCTCTCAGGGTAATCATAACGACTATGTGCTCCTCTACTTTCAGTACGAAAAATTGCCGACAAAGCCGTAATATAAGCAGTTTCCATCAAATTATCTAATTCTAGACATTCTACCCGATGAGTATTAAAACTATTAGAATTATCTTGAAACGAAGCGTATTTTAAACGTTCACGAAGGACTCTTAATTTTGCCAGGCCTTTTTCCATGTTTTTTCCTTCACGAAACACCGAAAAATGATGTTGCATACAAGATTGTAATATTTTCCGGATAGCTACTGGATCTTCTTTACCTTGTTGATTATGCTTCCATCGTTTGAATCTTTTTAAGGAACATAAAATTTCTTCCCCAGAAGCAGGACGAATTGGTCCTTGTTCTTGAATAAATTTACGTAGATGCAAACCTACGGCACGACCAAATACCACTATATCAAGTAAGGAATTTCCACCTAGACGATTGGCCCCATGTACGGATACGCAGGCACTTTCTCCTACTGCAAAAAGTCCCGGGATAATAACATCTTCCCCTTTTTCATTAACAGTGATAACTTGACCGGTAATTTTAGTGGGAACACCTCCCATCATGTAATGGCATGTAGGTAACACTGGAATGGGTTCTTTAGTAGGATCTACGTGAGCAAAAGTACGGGATAATTCCAGGATTCCTGGTAAACGATTCTCAATCATTTCTCTTTCTAAATGATCTAATTTTAATTTTACATGTGGACCCCATAAACTTTCTTCATAACCTCGTTGTTCTCTGATTTCCAGCATTATGGCACGTGATATCACATCACGACTCGCTAAATCCTTAGCCTTGGGGGCATAAAATTCCATAAAACGTTCCCCATTTCTATTAAATAAATATCCTCCCTCACCTCGACACGCCTCCGTAATTAATATTCCTGATCCCGCAATTCCGGTAGGATGAAACTGCCACATTTCCATATCTTGAACCGGAACCCCGGCGCGAATTGCCATTCCAATTCCATCTCCAGTATTAATATGGGCATTAGTTGTCGACTGATAAATTCTTCCCGCGCCTCCAGTAGCTAAAATAGTAGCACGAGATTTAAAATACACTATTTCCCCCGTTTCGATGCATAAAGCAGTACATCCCACAATACTACCATCCTGATTTTTGACTAAATCAAGAGCATACCATTCGGAAAAAATGCAAGTATTATTTTTGAGGTTTTGCTGATACAGGGTGTGTAATAATGCATGCCCAGTACGATCGGAGGCTGCCGCGGTCCGAGCGGCTTGTTCAGAACCAAAATTGATGGTCTGTCCGCCAAATGGGCGTTGATATATTTTACCATTTGTATTTCTTGAAAATGGCAGTCCCATATGTTCTAATTCCAAAATAACTTCGGGACCATTTTTACACATATATTCAATAGCATCTTGATCCCCCAGATAGTCCGAACCTTTGACAGTATCGTACATATGCCATTCCCAATTATCGATATGGTTATTTCCTAAAGCAACGGTTATTCCTCCTTGTGCAGAGACTGTATGGGAACGAGTAGGAAATACTTTAGACAACAGAGCACAATTATTATCACCATTTTTGGTGATCTGTAACGCAGCTCTCATTCCAGCTCCGCCTCCTCCGATAACAATCGCATCAAATTCTTTAACGGTAAAATGCATTATTATACACTCCAGATTACTACCATTCCATACACCACATATCCTAATAGGAGGATAAAGTTTACTAATTGTAATATTATACGTATTGCCCGTAACTGGACATAATCAGTTAAAACTTGCCAGATCCCAATTACACCATGAACTAGAATAGATAATAAAGTTAATGATGTGAAACATTTTGTCCTGGCAGAAGCAAAGAAATCTCTCCAAATGACATAATTCATTTTTTCTACATTTAAAAACCAGAAAATTATTAGATAGAGTAGGTAGAGGGCTATCAGCAGGGCCGAAACTCGCAACAAAATCCAAGAATATATTCCCTTCATTCTTCTTACCATATAATTAATCCTGTGATGATTGATATAAGAATGGTAAAAATAAAGACTACCTGTGCTGAAAATCTGCCGGTCTGATAATTATCAGCAATGATTCCGACATCCATCAATATGTGTCTAACCCCGGCCATAATATGATAAAAAAGGATAGTGAACAATTTCCACATGATCACTTTGAAAAAAATGTTCTTTATCCATCCCTGGACCTGTAAAAATCCGTCGGGAGATGATAATGAAACATCAAGCATTCTCAGTATAATTCCTACTATAATTAGGTTAATTATACCAGATAATCTGTGAAGAATCGATGTAATAGCAGTGAGAGGAAATTGCAGGGTGGTAAGATTTAAATTTACTGGTCTTCTTTGTCTTTTCACACTATTAATTACCCAGAAAGATCAAATTATCTTTATATTAAAAAATATTAGCGGAGGGGAACCTGAATATAACGTCCCCTTATCTCACTTAGTATTATTTTGTATAGTATAAAACTATCGCATTATCATGACAATTCTCTTATAATATATTTTCGTATTATTTTTTCTTGGAACATATAAAGTATGATCTCTCCATAAAAATGAGGTAATGTTATGTATCTGACATTTTTAATAGCATTTATGACTATGATGAGTTTTTTATTAGAAAAAAAAAAACAGGTTATTTATTATGGGCCTTATTATTAATAGTCACTCTTGTTTTATTCCAGAAGCATGCAGATCAACCATTAAATTTATCATTTTAAGCCATCCTACCAGAGGATAGAATGCAATGGGCAACAGGATTTTTTCTTTTTATCCTAGCAAGGAGTCATTCTCTTCTAGAATTAGTAAGATTTTGAATTTACTCCTCTTATGGGGCAATAATGTTATACTAATCATTGCATTCAGTTATCAATTCGCACGTCACGAACTACCGTGTCCCATCTGTTTGCTGCAACGGGTTGGTATTATTCTTATAAGTATAGGTTTTTTTCTCAATGTTCGCTTTAACATTAGACCTAGTCATTATGGAGTCGCGTTAGTAGGTTGTGTTATTACCATTCTGATTGCAACCCGACAAGTTTTTTTACATATTACTCCTGGAAATTCGGGATACGGAAGTTCAATTTTTGGGGTTCATTTTTATAGTTTAGCTGTTTTGAGCTCTTTCTTAACTATTATTACTATTGCTTTTCTGTTAGTAGGTCAGAATGGGGAAGAGAGTAGAAAACTTAGGACCTTAAATTTATTAACAAGGTGGGAAAAAATCGCTATTATAGTATTTGCAGTATTAATTGTAGCAAATTTTTTCTCTACAGTATTAGAATGTGGGGTAGGAAAATGTGTTAGTGATCCTATTGTCTACCAATTACTGAATCATCATAATTAGCATAACTCTAAATAGTTTTATGCTGGGTTTTTAATGTCAATAAACATGACCTTAAGAGCATAATTATTTTCTATCCATTTACTTAAAGCCTTTATTCCTCCGCGCTCGGTAGCATGGTGACCAGCCGCAAAAAAATGTATTCCATTTTCACGGGCGATATGAATTGTTTGTTCCGACACTTCCCCCGTAATAAATGCGTCAACCCCAAAAGTACCTGCCTGTTCAATAAAATCTTGTCCCGCACCCGTCGACCAAGCAATTCTGGTAATGAAATCGGGGGCATTGTCCCCACAATGTAATGGGACCCGACCTAATTTATTGGATAACAGTTGGTTGAGTGCTTCACTAGTTAAAGGATTTCTAAATTTACCCCAAAATAATAAAGGAACTATTTCTCCTTGTACTATTATACCTAATAACTTTGCCAACTGCGCATTATTCCCCAATTTGGGATGAGCATCCAGCGGCAAATGCCAGCAATATAAATTAATATCATTTACTAAAAGAGTCTGAAGACGCTTCCGTTTTATTCCTTTAATTACTAAAGATTCATTATTCCAAAAATAACCATGATGTACTATGACGGCATCTGCCCGTTGCTTAACAGCCTCTTCGAGCAATGCTTGACATGCGGTAACGCCACTAACAATCTTGAAGATCTGGTCTCGACCGGTCACCTGCAAACCATTAGGAACAGAATCTCGAAAAGAATTACTTCTGAGCAGTTGATTAATTAACTCTTCTAATTCGGTATTGTGCATTAATAAAATTAATTATCCTTGATTTATTTACATTCGCTTGATTCAGAGATATATGCAAGTTCAATATTTATCATTTCGAATACTCTTTCGGATATTTGACTTGTGTCAAGTAAATGAATTTACATGAAATTGCTACGAAATACTAGATTTATCGTGGATATGCAGCATAAAATTATTGCTCTCTAATTAAAGCATAACTTATTTATATAAATATATGGGTGTTAGTTGCTGAACACAACTGAAAAATATTAATAATTCTGGACCTAAAAGTTCCAGGAGCTTATCTACTCCGGAGGACTGATAAAATTTCTGAACGGTAGGAATTTGCCAATATATCTCTTGAGTCCAGGATAGGATGACCTCTAGATGATGCAATCACCAAACAATCATGCAAATAATAATGATTTACTTATTTCATGGATGGAATAAATTGTGCAAGAACTGCGAACAGCGAGAGATATCATCTAGAATTGTTAACTAGCAGGTATGGAATAATCTTTTTCACCTTTTTTCATGAGAAAAATCATAATATAATAAAGCTATTTGTGCTCTGGTATTAAAAGATATTGGTTCATAATATAAATCAAGAGGTGTATAAAAATTTTATGGAAAATAAAGATGTAAAAACACTAGGAATTTTTTTTGGAAGTGATACTGGTAATACTGAGAAGGTAGCTAATATTATTAAAAAAACTTTAGGGTCCCACTGCCCTGCTGAAGTGAATGATATTGCTAAAAGTCATCCAGAAGATTTAGAGAAATTTTCCCTCTTATTATTAGGTATACCTACGTGGTATTATGGTGAACCTCAATGCGATTGGGAGGATTTTTTTCCCACCTTAACACAGATAGATTGGAGCAAAAAATATGTGGGGATCTTTGGGTGTGGAGATCAAGTAGACTATTCAGAATATTTCTGTGACGCTATGGGCACCTTACGAGATATAATACAGCCTCAAGGGGCAACAATTGTGGGTCAATGGTCCACCCGAGGATATATTTTTGATAGTTCTAAAAGTTTAGTAAATAATCAATATTTTATTGGTCTTGCTATCGATGAAGATCGGCAACCCGAGTTAACTAATGAACGCGTGGAAAAATGGATTATTCAAGTTGGTGGTGAAATTCCTTCTTCTCTTTCATTCCTCTAAAGAGAAATAGAATACGTTAGATCCTAGTACGTCCGTTGGTACGTTAGTGGTATTTTTTCCACTTATCTCTTAATTCTACCGTCAGGTTAAAGACGAGGTTAGTTGCAGAAGAATCCTTGCTATCAACACAAAAGTAACCTATTCGTTCGAACTGATAGTGAGTATTAGCATTCGTATTCTTAACGACGCTAGGCTCAACAAATCCTTGACATCTTCGTAAAGAATGTGGATTGATGTGAGCTAAGAAATTATCATCTATAGCATCATCAGGATTAGAAATATTAAATAAATGATCATAAATTCTGAATTGGGCAGGTAAAGCATGCTTGACGGATACCCAGTGAATTACTCCTAATGTGGCTGGTTTATTGTCCTGAAAAAAAGTTTTCTCATGATCGCAGCTGCAGTAAAGACAGATAATATTATTATTTTTATCCTTCAGGACCCGTTCGGCTTTAATGACATAAGCATTTCTGAGTCTCACTTTTCTTCCGAGAACCAATCTTTTATATTGAGGATTATTAATTACCTCACAAAAATCATCCCGATCAATATATATTTCCCGACTAAAAGGAACCAGTCTAGTACCCAGGTTATTATTTGTAGGATGATTTCTCATCCTTAAGATTTCGGTATAAGAAGGAGGTATATTCTCTAATACTACTCTTAAGGGGTTTAACACGGCCATCGCCCGAGGGGATTTTTCATTTAATTCTTCACGTATACATGCTTCTAAAGCAGACATCTCCACCATACTTTTCTGCTTAGTAACTCCGATCCTGCGACAGAATTCTCGAATTGCACTGGCCGTATATCCTCTCCTGCGTAAGCCAGCAATGGTTAACATCCGAGGATCATCCCACTCTTTAACTATCTCTTTTAAGAGTAGCATATTGATCTTTCGTTTCGACATTACCGCATACTCTAAATTTAATCTCGAAAATTCGTATTGTCGCGGATGAGCAGAAATAGTAACATGATCTAAGATCCAGTCATACAACCGTCTGTTATCTTGGAACTCCAGGGTACATAGTGAATGGGTAATTCCCTCCATCGCATCTGAAATACAATGGGTAAAATCATACATGGGATAGATACACCATTGTTTTCCTGTCTGATGGTGTGCTACATACTTAATTCGATAGAGAATAGGATCTCGCATGACCATATAACTAGAAGCCATATCTATTTTTGCGCGTAGACATGCAGTTCCTTCCGAGAACTTCCCGTCGCGCATTTTTTTAAATAACCGAAGATTGTCCTTTACACTGCGATTTCGATAAGGACTCTTCTTTCCCGGTATAGTCAGAGTACCACGATACTCTCGAATTGTCTCAGGAGTTAATTCATCAACGTAAGCTAAATGTTGTTCAATTAGTTCGATGGCAAAATTATATAATTGCTCGAAATAATGGGAGGAAAATCGTACTTCACCACTCCACTGATATCCCATCCACTGCACATCATACTTAATTGATTCTACATATTCTTGATTTTCTTGTGCAGGATTAGTATCATCTAAGCGAAGATTACATTGTCCTTGATAATCGTGTGCTATTCCAAAGTTCAGGCAAATAGCTTTTGCATGTCCAATATGTAAAGGTCCATTAGGTTCCGGAGGAAATCTGGTATGTACTATATTATATTTACCCTGAGATAAGTCTTTATCAATTATTTGTCGAATAAAATTAGTTGTAGAATAATATTCTGATTTTTTATTCATGGTCTCAATAGAGAAGATATATTAATGCGATTAATTTAATTATATTTTGATCTTCCAAATAAAGAAATAATATTTAGTGAAATTTATTTTCATTTTCACTTAAAATGAATCTGGATAGAATCATCGGGGTATTAGTAATTACCGAAGATCAAAAAATATGCGTCAAATTATTATTGACGCGAGGATGATTATTTCCGCATACTTATTGTAAGTAATAAATGGCTACGTAGCTCAGCTGGATAGAGCACAGCACTCATAATGCTGGGGTCACAGGTTCGAGTCCCGTCGTAGCCACAATACAAATAATAATATAAGTGTATAAGTACTAATTTGGGCGGAAGTGGCGGAATAGGTAGACGCACCAGATTTAGGTTCTGGTACTCATAAAAGGTGTGCGAGTTCAACTCTCGCCTTCCGCACCATTTAGGAAAAGAAAATGGGGTATAGCCAAGTGG
>JBAPLS010000016.1:0-11556 GCA_037083765.1 Candidatus Dasytiphilus stammeri | reverse complement strand
TACAACTCCAATGGAGTCATGAGTATAAATCAATATTTGATGAATTTTCATTAATGCGGCCATGCGTACGGCATTACGCGCATATTCTACAAACATGAGAAATGTTGCTGTATAAGGTAAAAATCCTTTATGTAGCGCTATTCCATTTGCTATCGCAGTCATTCCAAATTCACGCACCCCATAATGAATATAATTTCCATTATTATTCTTATGAATTGATATACTACCTGTCCATGAAGTGAGATTACTCGATGTTAAATCTGCCGATCCTCCTAAAAATTCTGGTAACATTTTTCCTAAGAATTGCAAGGTATTTTGCGAAGATTGTCGACCTGATATATTATCAGGGTGAAGCTGAAGTTGTTCAATAAAATTTTGAACGTTATTATGCCAATTTTCAGGGAGGATATTATGTTGACGACGTAAAAATTCTGATGCTAACTGAGGAAAAATTTTTTGATATTGAGTAAATTTCTTATTCCATATTTCTTCCTTTTGTCTACCTGTTTCTTTTGCATCCCATTGTGAATAAATTTCTTGAGGAATAAAAAAAGATGGATAAAACCATTCTAAAGAATGTCTAGTAGCTTCTATTTCATCTGTTCCTAAGGAAGATCCATGAATTTGATGTGTTCCTGCTTTATGCACCGAGCCAAAACCAATAATAGTTGTACATATAATAAGTGATGGCTTATCAATAAAACTTTGAGCTACTTTAATGGCTTGACTTATAGATAATGAGTCATGACCATCTACTTTATCTATTACATGCCATCCATAAGATTCAAATCTTTTGGCTGTATCATCTGTAAACCACCCCGATACTTTTCCATCTATAGATATACCATTTTTATCGTAAAAAACAATCAGCTTGCCTAATTTTAAAGTACCTGCTAAGGAACACACTTCATGTGAAATTCCTTCCATAAGACAACCGTCACCTACAAAAACATAAGTATAATGATCTACTATTATATGTTCTGCTTTATTAAACTGTGCGGCTAAGGTTTTCTCTGCTATAGCCATTCCAACTGCATTTGCTAAACCTTGTCCTAAAGGACCAGTAGTAGTTTCGACTCCACTAGTTTGTAAATTCTCTGGATGTCCAGGAGTTTGAGAATATAATTTTCGAAAATTTTTTATTTCTCTTAGTGGTAAATTATATCCCGTTAAATGAAGAAGACTATAAATTAGCATTGAAGCATGTCCATTAGAAAGGACGAACCGATCTCTATTGAACCACTCAGGATTGGTAGGATTATGATTTAAATAATCTCTCCATAAAACTTCTGCGATATCTGCCATTCCCATAGGAGCCCCAGGATGTCCTGATTGGGCTGTCTCAACAGCATCTATAGTTAGGATACGAATAGCATTAGCAAGCATTTTACGAGAAGGTATTTTCATTTCTTCCATATAAGTTTTAACCATAAATGTTCTTATTAAGAATTAATTTTAACATCTTAAAAATTTTTTTTTGAGAAAGTCATCACATTTTTTATGATATATGTGCTGAATTTTTATTTAAAACAATGTTGCTGTTTAAGATAGAAATAATAATTATTAGATTATGCTAATAATATTACCAAAAAGGTCAGAAGACCTAACAATAAAATTTTATCTCTATTTACACAGATAAAATTATTTCAAATTATATTTATAAAACTATCATAGTATTATTACCCTTAAGTTTTAAATAATTTTACTTTTTAATTTATCTAGAAAAATATATATCTTTAAATTCGATAATACTGACGGAGCTATTTAATAGCAGAAAATCATATTCATGATGTCTTCTGGTATAATTAAAAGTTTTGTACGACGTGCTCGTACCAAAAACAAATATCAACAAGCTATAGCTGATTATTGGCCGGAGATGGGAATAACCTATAAAAATCAGCTAATGGTAGCTAGAAATTTTTTTCTTAATGAACAACAATTATTAT
The DNA here is from genome assembly GCA_037083765.1 of Candidatus Dasytiphilus stammeri. Taxonomy (GTDB): domain Bacteria; phylum Pseudomonadota; class Gammaproteobacteria; order Enterobacterales; family Enterobacteriaceae; genus Dasytiphilus; species Dasytiphilus stammeri_B. The sequence continues at coordinate 9,610 of JBAPLS010000016.1, read as the reverse complement.
TAGATATTGGATTTGGAATGGGCACGTCATTGGTAACACAAGCTTTAACTTACCCGAGAACTAACTTTCTTGGAATTGAAGTTTATTTACCCGGAATAGGATCCTGTCTCAAATTAGCACATAAATCTGGAGTTATGAATTTACGTATTATATGTTCTGATGTAGTTGATGTACTTGAACGGATGATTCCAGACAACTCTCTCTTTAGAGTACAGCTGTTTTTTCCCGATCCCTGGAAAAAAAGAAGACACTATAAAAGACGTTTACTCCAAAAAGATTTTGCTGAATTAGTTTTAGGCAAGTTAATTCCACAAGGAATTTTTCATATTGTTACTGATTTTGAATCTTATGCTGAACAAATAATTAACATAATGAATAACATTTCGGGATATAAGAATTTATCATTTAATCAAGATTATGTTTCACGTCCTTTTACTAGACCTTTCACTAAATTTGAAATTAGAGCCCAGCGTTTAGGTTATATTATAAGAGATATAATGTATGAAAAAATTTAATCGTTTATCTCTGAGGAATCGAAAATAGATTTAATCTTTTATCAAAAAAAAATTTTTATAAATATTTTTCTTTTTGATAAGAATTATCCTATTTTTTAGGACAATGACTTTTTTTACTAAAACTTAATTCACTCGCGCGTTAATAAGAGCTTAAATAAGTAAAATTTTTTTTAGCTTCAAATATAAACCTAGTTTGAGTTTATATATGAAAAAGTCCTAATATCTAAATTTTAAAAAGAACAATATTTTCCTAATTTATAATACTGGCCATAATTTTGGAAAAATATTAAGTCCTAAATCATTTAAAAAATATATCAGTAATACTACCATAAATGGTGATAAATCAATGCATCCTATAGGAGGAATATGATTCCGGATAGGAGAGAGAATAGGTTCCGTTAATTTCGTGAAAATATGAGCAAGAGGATGATATCCTTGATTTAGTAATTTTATAATACGTTGAACAAGGATGATCCATAATACTAAAGATCCAGCTATTTTAATTAAGCTGATAATACCTATCATAAAAATATTCATAGATATAAATTCATATTTGTTTCCTAACAGGAAACTCATAGTAAGATATTTGATAATCGTCAGGAAGAAAGCTATTACAATAGAATTGATTTCTAAAGTTTGATAAGAAAGAGGCACGAAATATTGTAAAGGATTCAATAACGGTTGGGTAATTTTAATAATTAATTTAACCAGTGGATTATAATCATCTTCTAATACTAGAATCATCCAACAACGAAATAATAACATTATTATGTATAAATCTAGAATATTTTTAATTATAACAGATACTATCAGCATGTATTTAAACCTGAATCCTTTTATATGATAGATAACAACTAAAGGTTATACATCCATGTCAACCAACGAAATCAAAACTACATGTCCCAATCCATAAGAGCTGGAGTAGATAGCTAATCGACTCATTTTCTCTCCTCATACCCTATCAATTCTATTGATCTCTAATGAGAAGAGAAATTAGTTATGAGAATTTTAATTATATCCTACTCATTTTATTGAGTACGTACTCTAAAACTATTTACTAAAATAGTATCTCTATTTATGTATCATCATTTGATAAGAAGACAAATATTTGCTCAATGTTGAAACATTTATTAAGAATTTGAACACTCTTTCCCATTAAGTTACTCTATGTTACAATGATTTCGGTGGTTAGTCGACTATTATGTTTTTTTATAGTGACCAGCAAAATATATTTTTTAACATTTTTCTTCGGGTAACTAATTCTTACTTAAAATAAATTCTTTTGATCTCTTGGGTACGATTGTGATCCTTAAAACTATCTAACTTTGTTTGTTTATGAGACAAAAACTAATCTAATAAAAAATTTATTTTAAATGAGTACTCTCCATATCTTTATTTATTTTGATATGCCATAAAAAACTTTCTAAAATTAGTGCCGCAGCAAGCGAATCTATATTATCTTTAGTTAGAGACTTCCATCCTCTCCGTACGAATAATTGATGACGTGCTTCTACCGTTGTTAATCTTTCATCATGGAATTGAATAGGTCTTTTGAATCTAATTTTTATTTGGTTTGCAAACCATCTAGTATATCGAGTTACTGATTGTTCAGTGCCATCCATATTTAATGGAAGTCCTATAATAATAGTATCTGGTTGCCATTGACAAATATGAATCTTAATTTGCTGCCAATCGGGGCGCCGATTAATTGTTTTAAGAGATACTAAAGGAGTGGCAGTATTAGTAATGTTTTGTCCTATGGCGATGCCAATACTTTTAGTACCAAAATCAAATGCTAAAATTGTCTTCAATGTCATTTTATTATCTCTGATTTATTGTATTTTCTATCATATCCATGATCATACCGGAGATAGAAAGGGAACATTCGGATTCAATTTCTTGTACTCCAGTTGGACTAGTGATATTAATTTCTGTTAATTTATTTCCAATAATATCTAAACCTACAAATAATAAACCCATTTCTTTGAAAGTAGAACTTACGCTCGTCGCAATATCCCAATCTATTTTTGACAAAGATTGGACTTTTCCATATCCTCCTACTGCTAGATTGCCGCGTATTTCACCGACCGGGGGAATTCTGGCTAAACAATATTGGACTGGCTGTCCATCCACTATAAAGACTCTTTTATCTCCTCCTTTGATGATATCAGGAAGAAAAGATTGTACCATACAGTAATTATGGCCATAATTAGTCATTATTTCAATGATTACTGATATATTAGGATCATTCTTGGTTAACCGAAAAATGGATTCTCCTCCTTTACCATCTAAGGGTTTTAAAACAATATCTCCATGCAAACGATAGAAATTATATATAATCTCTTTATTACTGGTTACTAAACTATCGGGAATAAAATGAGGAAAGCAAGAAGCAAAAATTTTTTCATTACAGTCCCGTAAACTACGGGGTTTATTGACTATTAAAGTTCCTGTATTTTCTGCCCGTTCCAAAATATGTGTAGCATAAATAAATTCTGAGTCTACCGGAGGATCTTTACGCATTAAAATAACATTCAGATCGTTAAGATTAATATGATGTTCAGGACCAAATGAATAACAAGGAGATTGATGTTCTACAATAGAGATTGTTCTGGTTAATGCACAAGCAACTTCATTACATAGATATATATCATGAAGTTCCATATAAAAAATTTTCCACTTACGTCGTTGAGCTTCTATCAAAAGAGCTAAGCTCGTGTCTTTTTTCAGATGGATCTGAGATATAGGATCCATTACAATACCTAGTTTAATCATTTCTTAGTCTCTAATAAAATTTTAGAATGTTTATTGTATAATGGGATCAAGAATGGATATTCTGCGTATTTTGATGTTAGTTTGATGTCTGATTTTATAGATCCTCTGGCGTGATAACAATTAATATTGTTATTTGCTGATTATAATTGTCACGAATCAAAATAGACATGTTCCAATCTTACTCTCAGGTAAAGAAAATTATTCTTAAATTCATACTTTTACGTAAATCACTTGAACTCGCAAGACATTTAACTTTCATTAATAAAAGAAATAAGTATTTTTGACTCTCAATTTAGGCTTCTTCCTTTAAAAAGGAAATTTTATCTGTTTGTTCCCATGAAAAATGAGATCTACCAAAATGTCCATAAGAAGCGGTATCGAAATATATGGGTTGTAACAAGTCTAACATACTTATTATCCCATATGGTCTCAGATCAAAATATTTTCGTATCAGAGAAATTAAGTGTTCATTAGATTTTTTACCAGTCCCAAAGGTTTCTACCATAATAGAAGTGGGTTCCGAGATTCCAATAGCATACGAGACTTGGATTTCACATCGATCAGCTAAACCTGCGGCTACAATATTTTTTGCTACATAACGAGCAGCATATGCTCCAGATCTATCTACTTTAGAAGGATCTTTACCAGAAAATGCTCCGCCACCATGACGAGCCATGCCACCATAAGTATCTACAATAATTTTTCGACCGGTTAATCCACAGTCTCCCATAGGACCACCAATTACAAATCTTCCAGTAGGATTTATAAAATATTTAGTATTATTATTTAACCACTGAGTAGGCAATACCGGTTTGATAATTTCTTCCATAATTGCTTCCTGTAGCTGAAGATAGGTTATTTCCTCACTATGTTGAGTAGAAAAAACTACTGTATCTACCCCTATAATTTTTCCATTATTATATTTCAAAGTTACCTGACTTTTGGCATCTGGACGTAACCAAGGTAGCATTTTCATTTTTCGTAATTCCGACTGTCTTTTTACCAAACGATGAGCGTAAGTTAATGGCGCCGGCATTAATACATCAGTTTCATTAGTCGCATAACCAAACATTACCCCTTGATCTCCTGCTCCTTGTTCCCACGATTGAGAACGATTAATACCTAAATTAATGTCGGTAGATTGTTTTCCTATCGCATTGATTACTGCACATGAATTAGCATCAAAACCCATGTCGGAGTTAACATAACCAATTTTACGCACTGTATCACGAACAATATCTTCAATATCTACCCACGCAGTAGTAGTAATTTCTCCTCCTACTAATACCATCCCAGTTTTTACGTAGGTTTCACATGCCACACGTGCTCTAAAATCTTGCTGTATTATTGCATCTAATACGGCATCAGAAATTTGATCGGCAATTTTGTCAGGATGACCTTCAGATACAGACTCAGAAGTAAAAAAATATTCAGACATTGTATTGCATTATCCTTATAACATCCATCTTGAAAAGAAAAAATTGATACGCTAAAGCTTCTTTATAATGTGACTAAACATAAGTGCTAATCGGTAAGCGGATAAAAATATAAAATACATTTTAATTTTAAAATAAATTAGATATTTTCACAATTGACAAATTTCCTATTAAGGAAAATATAAAAAATATGGTAAGTAAGAAAATTTTTTTCTTGACCCCCTTGATGAGTTCAAAAGGAGCCCCACTTTTTAAGTATTAAAGTCCTGAACCTATATAAATAAACAAACTACGGGCGATTAAAAAAAATAATTAAGCCCTTATAAAAAGGTTCATAGCTATGTTGACGACTAAATTAGTGGAGACGTTAAGATGGGTAAAATTATTGGTATTGACTTAGGCACCACCAATTCTTGTGTGGCCATTATGGAAGGTGGAAAACCTAGAGTATTAGAAAATGCTGAAGGAGATCGTACTACACCTTCAATAATAGCCTTCACTCAAGACGGAGAAACTCTAGTAGGTCAGCCTGCTAAGCGTCAGGCCGTAACTAATCCACAAAACACGTTATTTGCTATTAAACGTCTGATTGGACGAAAATTTCAAGATGAAGAAGTACAACGGGACGTAAATATTATGCCCTATAAGATTATAGCGGCTGCTAATGGGGATGCCTGGTTAGATATTAAAGGAAAAAAAATGGCACCGCCTCAAATTTCTGCCGAAGTTTTAAAAAAAATGAAAAAAACCGCGGAAGATTATTTAGGATCATCTATTACTGAAGCAGTGATTACTGTGCCCGCTTACTTTAATGATGCACAGCGTCAAGCAACTAAAGATGCAGGGAGAATTGCGGGTCTTGAGGTTAAGCGTATTATTAATGAACCTACTGCCGCTGCATTGGCTTATGGGTTAGATAAGACTAAGACTAATCGTACTATTGCTGTCTACGATTTAGGAGGAGGAACTTTTGATATTTCTATTATTGAAATAGATCATGTAGATGGAGAAAAAACTTTTGAAGTGCTAGCTACTAATGGAGATACTCATCTAGGTGGAGAAGATTTTGATAGTCGTCTTATTAACTATTTAGTATCAGAATTTAAGAAGGACCAAGGAATTGACTTACGTAATGACCCCCTTGCTATGCAGCGTTTAAAAGAATCTGCTGAAAAAGCGAAAATTGAACTTTCGTCTGCACAACAGACAGATGTTAATCTACCATATATAACAGCGGATTCTAGCGGCCCAAAACATTTGAATATTAAAGTTACTCGTGCTAAATTAGAATCTTTAGTAGAAGATTTAGTGAATAAATCTATTGAACCAGTAAAAATTGCATTAAAAGATGCCGGATTATCGGTGGGTGATATTGATGATGTAATCTTAGTAGGTGGACAGACTAGAATGCCAATGGTTCAAGCAAAAGTGGCATCTTTTTTTGGTAAAGAACCGCGTAAAGATGTTAATCCAGATGAAGCAGTAGCCGTGGGGGCCGCAGTTCAAGGAGGTGTATTAGCAGGTGATGTGAAAGATGTGTTGTTATTAGATGTTACTCCTTTGTCATTAGGCATTGAAACATTAGGAGGAGTAATGACTTCTCTTATTGCTAAAAATACTACTATTCCTACTAAACATAGTCAAGTCTTCTCTACAGCAGAAGATAATCAATCGGCTGTTACTATTCATGTCTTACAAGGAGAACGCAAGCGCGCGGCAGATAATAAATCTTTAGGTCAATTTAATCTGGATGGTATCTATTCAGCTCCGCGAGGAATTCCACAGATTGAAGTAACCTTTGATATTGATGCTGATGGTATTTTACATGTTTCAGCCAAAGATAAGAAGAGTGGAAAAGAACAAAAAATTATTATCAAAGCTTCATCCGGCTTAAATGAAAAAGAAATCCAAAATATGGTTCGAGACGCTGAATCAAATGCTGAAGCAGATCGTAAATTTGAAGAATTAGTACAATTACGCAATCAAGCCGATCATTTATCACATAGCACCCGTAAACAACTACAAGAAGTAAGTAGTAAGTTACCTGCTGATGATAAAAAGAACATTGAAAAAGCATTAGAAGAACTAGATTCAGTAGTGAAAGGAGAAGATAAAGCTTCAATAGAGGCTAAAATACAATCCTTGATCCAAATTTCAAGTAAATTAATAGAGCTTTATAAAACAGAACAATCCCAAGATGATTCCGTAACAAGAGAATCATCATCACAGAAGGAACAACGAAAAGATAAAGATGTGGTAGATGCGGAGTTTGAAGAAGTCAAAGAAGATAAAGAAGATAAAGATAAAAAATGAAAAAAAACATTTACCGTTTTAGATTGATGAATACGGTAGAATGAGACAATTGATAATCTTAGTAGTAAGGTTTAGAGAGAATCATCTAGTGGTATGTATTTGTAGTACCCTTTAATTATATTAAGGATAGTAGGATCTTCGAAATGGCAAAAAAAGATTATTATGAAATTTTAGGCGTTTCGAAATCCGCAGATGAACGTGAGATAAAAAAAGCCTATAAACGATTAGCTATGAGATATCATCCGGATCGTAATGCCGGTAATAAAGATGCAGAATCTCATTTTAAAGAAGTTAAAGAAGCATATGAAATTCTCATGGATTCTCAAAAAAGATCTGCATATGATCAATATGGACATGCTGCGTTTGAACAAGGTCCAGCCAGTTATGAAAGTGAATTCAGTAACTCTAGTACTGATTTTAGTGAAATTTTTGGAGAAGTTTTTGGAGATATTTTCGGAAGTAGTCGTCGGCAAAATCGTCCATCCAGAGGTTCTGATTTACAATATACTCTAAGTCTTACTTTAGAGGAAGCAGTTCGCGGGGTAACTAAAGAAATACGTCTTCCCACCCTAGAACGCTGTCCTCATTGTAAGGGAAAAGGTTGCAAATTAGGTACTGCTCCCGTCCCATGTTCTAGTTGTCAGGGGACTGGCCAAATTCAATTACGTCAAGGTTTTTTTACCGTCCAGCAAACTTGTCCTTACTGTCACGGACAGGGAACACTTATTAAGGATCCATGTATATATTGTCGAGGACGAGGAAGAACAGAAAAAAATAAAATTCTCTCCGTAAAAATTCCGGCGGGAGTAGATAATGGAGATCGAATTCGTTTATCAGGAGAAGGAGCAGTAGGAGATTGTGGATCTTCAGCTGGTGATTTATACGTTCAAATTGAAGTCAAAAAACATCCCATCTTTGCAAGAGATAAAAATAATCTGTATTGTGATGTGCCAATTAGTTTTGGAATGGCTGCTCTAGGAGGAGAAATAGAAGTGCCTACTTTAGGAGGACGTATAAAAATAAAAGTTCCCCCCGAAACTCAAACTGGAAAATTATTCCGTATGCGAGGTAAAGGAGTTAAATCATTACGGGGAGGATTTACGGGAGATTTATTATGTAAGATTGTAGTGGAAACGCCGGTGAATTTAAATGAACGACAGAAAGAAATGTTGCGGGAATTAGAAAAAAATATTAATTATTCTTCGGGAGAATATAATCACCCCAGATCCAGAACTTTTTTTGAAGGTGTAAAAAAATTTTTTGATGATTTAACTCGCTAAACTCATCCAGTTATAACGATATTCATCTTACATATTAATAATATGTTTCATTAAGTTAGATTTATGACGAGCGGCTTTATTTTTATGTATCAAGCCTTTAGTAGCTAGTCTATCTACAATAGGTTGCATAATATTAAAGGCGTTGGTTGCTGATAATTTATCACCGGTCTTTATAGACGAATAAACTTTTTTAATAAAAGTTCGTAACATAGATCGATGACTCACATTTTGTTTACGACGTTTTTCTGATTTTATTATTCTTTTTTTAGATGATTTTAGATTAGCCAATGTTTAATATCCTCTTTCTTACTTCTTCACAAGAAGTATGCATTATTGTTTGAGTTTGTCAATATTATTTAAGTAAGAATTAATCATCGGTATATTTTACTACGATAGAATTAATATCGAATTAGCGAAACTAAAATAAGTAGCAGTGAGATTTAGGCTGTAGTTTAGAGATGAAATTTCACTAATAGAGAATAATATAATTCCTTAATATTCCCTCGCTCAGATAAATCGTAGGTAAGAACTAACATTAGTTAGCTTAGCTAATAATTTCGTAATGATTATTAGTATCAATTATTTTATAGTAAAGTTGACTGAAATTATATCAAAAGTAAAAATCTTGATTCTGAAATAAGAAAAAATCCTAAAATAACTAGATTATATTTAACAAAATAGATTATGTTATTATGGATAGAAAAATTAGCATTCTTTAATGAAAAGAAATCATAACTTTTGCCATGAAAAATAACTTTAAATCCACATTAAATCTTCCTAAAACTAGTTTTTCCATGCGAGGACATCTTGCTCAAAAAGAACCTAAAATAATTCAGAAATGGGATGATGATAATCTTTATCAATTAATACGTAATGCTAAAAAAGATAAACCGTTATTTATTCTTCATGATGGTCMGCCGTATGCCAATGGTAATCTTCATATGGGGCATGCAGTTAATAAAATTATTAAAGACATTATTATAAAAGCAAAAGGTTTATCCGGTTTTGATTCTCCATATATTCCGGGTTGGGATTGTCATGGATTACCTATTGAATTAAAAGTAGAAGAAAAAATAGGCAAACCAAATCTTACAGTAAGTGCCGAAACTTTTAGAAAAGCATGTCGCACATATGTAACAGAACAAATAAAGATGCAAAAAAAAGATTTTATACGAATGGGAGTCGTGGGAGATTGGAACCATTCATATCTCACTATGGACTTTGCTACTGAAGCTAACATAATAAGATTATTAGCCACCATAATTTCTAAAGGTTATATCGTGCGAGGTGA
>JBAPLS010000015.1:0-11715 GCA_037083765.1 Candidatus Dasytiphilus stammeri | reverse complement strand
GTAAAATAATGTAATTATAAGGATGAATACCTAATTGCATTAAAATATCTTGTTTATCAGTATTAATTGCAAAGTTTTTTAAATTTATATTTTTCGTATTAATCACACCTCCAAAAGGTAAGACTCTTACTTTAACCTGAGAACCAATTTGAGATAGTAAAGCTATCCGAACATCATTCCAATCATGTGTTTCTATATCTCCCACAGTTTTAATTTCCATTCCGGGTCTAATACCCGCTGTAAATGCTCTTGAATCATTAGTGACTGACCTGACTATAGGACTTATAGTGCTAACTCCAAATACAAATACTAACCAATATGAAAGGATTGCAAAAGCAAAATTAGCCATCGGTCCTGCGCTGATAATGGCTAAGCGCTGTAAAAAAGTTTTATTACTAAATAATTGAGAAGATAGAATTACATTTTTCTGAACATTCCGAGATAATAAGCAGGATAAAGATTTTTCATCTTTATGAAACATTTTTACAAATCCACCTAAGGGAAATAAACTTATCTTATATTCGGTTCCTGTCCTATCCTTACAAGACCATAATGTTGATCCAAAACCAATTGAAAAACATTCAATTTTTACTCCCATATATCTAGCTACTAAAAAATGACCAGATTCATGTACAATAATAAGTAAGAAAAGTGTAATAATAAAAGCTATCAGACACCATAGTATATCAAACATACATGCCTCTAATTTACATTATGTAAATAACAGCAGGAAGAAAAATAGTTACTCAAAAAAAAATGATGCGATTAATAAATTTTCACTGTCCGAAGAATATTACTTATTTTTCAGTTTTGCTATTTATTTTCACTCTATTATAGAAACATTAAAGTACTGTACTTTATTTTCTTATCCGCAATGTGATCTGCTCTTATAATTTCAGTGGATAAAACTTAATCTTCAGGCGTAAGAAACTACTGATATCTTCAATTGATCTAATATTTTTTAGATATTTTGCACTAAATGAAGCTCTGCTCTTGCTGCACTTAAGAAATATATAAAAAGTCTAAGCTGAAAAAATTCCAGATGATCTGCAGCAGTGTAAAATGTATCTAAATACTAATGAATAAAAGCAAAATATCAAAATTCATTATAGAGATGGCAGAAGAGTTTCTCTACTTTTAAAAGAGATAAAATTATAAATAATTATCGAATAGTTTTCATATAAGAGAATAAAAATCATTAATTTTCACTAAATATATAACGACCGTAAGATCGGGACGTCTGATCCGCTAAGACAATATCACTAAATTCAGTTGTTTTGAATCTTCATAAGAAAATATTATTAATCTCAATATAACAATCAGGATTTAATTTTTAGAATAATAATCCTTCTAGCTTCCTAAATGGTAATTTCTTTATTTAGGTGAAAATTCATTTCAAAATTTTTCTCTCATGTATCTCTCAACTTTTTAAATAAAGTAAATTATATTTATTATTCATTGACCGCGTTAATATTTCCAAATCGTCGATTTCTTTGAGAACAAATATTTAGTGCGATTTCAAAAATATTTTCATCAAAATCAGGCCACAGCACATCTGTAAAATATAATTCAGTATAAGCTATTTGCCACAGTAAAAAATTACTTATTCGGTGTTCTCCTCCGGTTCTAATTACTAAATCTAGAGGTGCTACTTCATTGAGACAAACATAGCGTGAAAAAAGAGATTCTTCAATTTGATTAGGCAGTAATTTTCCGGATCGTACTTCTTCAGCAATCTTTTTTATTCCATGGATAATATCCCATCTTCCTCCATAATTAGCTGCCACAGTTAAAATTAAACCGGTATTTTGTTTAGTTAATGTTTCGGCGTAATGGATCCTCTTTTGCAGATTGTTAGTAAAACTAGTAGTATCTCCAATTATTTGAAATCTGATATTATATTTATGCAAGAGATCTAATTTTTCGTCTAGTATCCAGACAAAAAGTTTCATTAATGCTCTTACTTCGGGCAACGGTCTTTTCCAATTTTCACTACTAAATGCATAAAGAGTTAAAGCTTCTAATTTATGTTGCACAGCAAATAAGACAGTGCGAATTACAGATTTTATGCCTGCTTGATGACCTCTAATGCGTATCATGCCCTGACGTCTCGCCCACCGACCATTTCCATCCATAATAATAGCTACGTGTCGAATTTTTTTTGATTGAGAATTAGCAGACATCCTTAGTATTTTGGTTATAACTAATGAATTTTTATAGAACAGTAAAACGCGGTAATAAATTTTTAATGTGTTTACGCGCTAAATGATCTATAGCTATAACTTCTTCTACATTTTTAGGATCCTGACAAGAAAAGGATTCCAAAGCGTACTGATTTATAGCTGGTATGGCTATAAAAGGTACTTTTTTTTTTAAAAATTCACCTACTGCAATTTCATTAGCGGCATTTAATATTATAGTGGCTACTGATCCTTTATCATAGGCCTCCATGGCTAATTTTAAACAGGGATAACGATTAAAATCAGGGGGCATAAAATTTAATTGATTAATAGATAAAAAATCTAAAGGCATCACACTAGTATTAATCCGCTTAGGCCAAGACATAGCGTATGCTATAGGTAATTTCATGTCTGGCGATGCTAGTTGCGCCATTATACTTCCATCTATATATCGCACCATTGAATGAATAACTGATTGAGGGTGAATTACTATTTCTATTTGTCTGGGGCTAGCATTAAATAACCAACTTGCCTCAATATATTCAAATCCCTTATTCATCATGGTAGCCGAATCTACTGATATTTTCGGACCCATTTTCCAAGTAGGATGATTACATGCCTGCTCTGGGGTAATATGCGACCAATGTTCTAAAGGTAGTGTTCTAAAAGGACCACCGGAACCCGTAAGGATAATATCTTTTATGCCATGATTAGACAAATCTTCTACTCCTAATTTATTTTGTATTTTTCTCGGCAGAATTTGAAAAATAGCACTATGTTCACTATCTACTGGTAATAATTGTGCTTTTTCTGAAGAAGAAATAGCTTCCATAAAAAAATGTCCACTCATTACTAATGCTTCTTTATTGGCTAATAATACTTGCTTGCCGGCCAGTATAGCTGACATGATGGGAAGCAGTCCTACTGACCCAACCATTGCTGCCATAACTTGATCTATATCCTCTAAAGAGGATAATTCACATGCTGCTTTTTCTCCTACGAGAACTTGAGTTTTTAAATTTAAATATTGCAAACGTCTTTGCAGTTCTTGAGCGCTTCTTTCATCCTCCATAGCAGCCCAAAGAGGCTTAAATTGTTTGCATTGTTCAGTCATAAGCTGAATATTTTTTCCCGCTACTAATGCTTTTATAGTAAACAGATGAGGATTGTCCTGTACTATTTTAAGTGTAGTAGTGCCAACTGAACCTGTAGAACCAAGAATAGTTAATCGCTTCATAAGAAAAGTGTGAAGTATAGATATGTACTTCTGACCTAAATATTTTTCAATAAAATCATTTTAAATATCTCCTAACCTTCTTAAGAGTATCAGGAACATAAACAATAAATTTTTAAAATTTCATCAACTCAGTAAGTTTAGTAGCAAGAATTTGTTCCATTTTTTGGATATATGTATCGGTACTCTTTTGGATTTCATTTTGTAGAAAATATTCTTCATCTTCGCTAATAGATTTTGCTTTTAATAAACTCTTAAATTTAAGATTAGCATCTCTCCGCACATTTCGGATACATATTTTACCCTGTTCTGATTCTTTACGCACTATTTTACTTAAAAAAATACGTCTTTCTTCAGTTAAAATAGGAAAAGAAACTCTAATTAACGTTCCGGCTGTATTATACTGTATTCCTAGATCTGAAGATCTGAGAGCTTTTTCAATCACTGCTACTAAAGATGGGTCAAATACCGTTACCAATAATGTTCTAGCATCTTCTAATCCAATAGTAGAAATTTGACGTAACGTGGTGATGCCTCCATAACATTCAATCTTTAATGATTCCAGAATACTAGGTGAGATGCGACTAGTGCGAATTTTATTTATATTTTTCATAAATACTAAAAAACATTTTTCCATTCGGATAGAAGCATCTTGTTTGATTATTTTAATCACTTCAGACCCCTTGATTTTATTATATTCCACCAGTAAAAATACTGGTCTATTCAGTGGTAATTAATGTTCCTTCTTCTTGTCCGGAGACTATTCTCTGGAGAACTCCTCTTTTATTGATATTAAATACCCGGATAGGTATGCTATTGTCTCGTGCTAAGGTGAAAGCAGCAAAATCCATAATTTGTAGTTCTTTTTTAATTACTTCTTGATAAGTTATATGTTTATATAGGATGGCATTATTATTTAATACAGGATCGCTAGAAAAAACTCCCTCAACTTGTGTAGCTTTTAGAATCACATCTGCTCTAATTTCAATACCCCGTAAACACGCTGCAGTATCAGTAGTAAATAGTGCATTACCGGTTCCAGCCGATAAAATGACTACATAGTTCTTTTGTAGTAAATGGAGTGCTTTTTCCCTCCGGTAATATTCGCATACTCCAGTTAGAGGAAGAGCGGACATCATACAACTTGCTACCGAGTTTCTATTAAAAGTTTCTAATAGTGCCAAACCATTCATCACGGTGGCTAGCATTCCCATATAATCACTCACTACGCGATCCATTCCTTCTCTAGCTAATTTTTGTCCTCGAAATATATTACCTCCGCCAATAACAATAGCTACTTGCACTTTTACAGCTAGTAATTCTTTAATATCCTGCACTATGCGTTCTATTATGCTTTTGTCAATCCCAAAATTTTGAGATCCTTGGAGTGCTTGTCCACTGATTTTTAATAAAATACGTTTATAAATTACTTTCACTTAATTCTCCACATTGCTCGGATGATTATGATCCACTCACCTATATAAGTTATTAAATTTTTTCCCCTACTTCAAAACGAATAAAGTTATTCACTTGAGTATTATTTTCTTTTAATACTTCACTAACTGTTTTAGTTGGGTCGAAAATAAATTTTTGTTCAGTAAGAGATGATTCGGTTATAAATTTCTGCATTCTGCCGGTAAAAATTTTTTTAGAGATTTCTATAGATGGAAAAGTAGACTTGCTTAAAATAGCCTGCTGAATTTTTTGTTCCCGTTCTAATACCTCTATAGGAATAGATTCTGGTGTTATATAAGCTGGTTTGCAGGCCGTAATATGCATAGCAATTTTTTTGCCTAAATCTTTTTTATCAGTAGTCAATGTCACCATAACACCAATACGTGATCCATGTATATAATAACCTATGCTCTTTTCTTCTAAAAACCCTATCCGTCGAATATGAATTCTTTCTCCCATTAAAGTCATTAAAGCAATTCGTTGTTGTTCAAATAAAGATTGTAAGAGTTTAATGTCTGTAATACGTTCAGATAATGCGGTGGAAATAACATTATTAGCAAATTTTTTAAAGTGAACATTATTAGTGACAAAATCAGTTTCACTATTAATTTCTACCATACAACAGAACGAACCTTGATTTTTTATTAAAATCATTCCTTCTCCAGAATAAGGAGGATAAGATTTTTTTGCCGATGCTGAAAGTCCCATTATTCGCATATGATCAATAGCTTTTTCAATATTTCCTTTTGCTTCTATAAGTGCTTTTTTGCATGTCATCATACCCAGTCCAGTCCTTTCTCGTAGCTTTTTTACCAAAGAAGCATTAATATCATCAGTCATATTTTATATTACTCCTATGTGAGATCTATATCTCAATTTATAACTTTTAAAATTATACATATTTCGGGTCTGCTTCAATAAATTGTGGATCTTCTAGTAACTGTAATTCTTGAGGAATATCTGATATTAGTGCTCTTACTATAGTATTTAAATAAAAATTTATAGATCGCAGAGCATCATCATTACCCGGAATAACAAAATCAATACCATCGGGATCTGAATTAGTATCAACAATCGAAAATATTGGTATTCCTAGCTTTTTAGCTTCTAAAATAGCAATTCGTTCTAAATTTGCATCAATTATAAAAATTGCATCAGGTAAACCACCCATGTTTTTAATTCCTCCGATACTGTTTTCCAGTTTTTGTAGTTTTCGAGTGCACATGAGAGCTTCTTTTTTAGTTAATTTTTCTAATGTTCCATCTTTAGATTGAATTTCTAAATCTTTTAATTTCTTAATAGATTGTCGTACAGTTTTCCAATTAGTCAGCATTCCTCCTAACCACCGTTGATTCACGAAGTATTGATCACATTTTTCAGCAGTTTCTTTAATACCTTTACTAGCCGCACGTTTAGTACCCACAAATAATATTCTTCCTTTATGAGAAAAGATTTTGTGTAGTTCAACTAATGCTTCTTGAAATAAAAGCAATGTTTTATCCAAATTAATAATATGAATTTTGTTACGAATTCCAAAAATATATGATTTCATTTTAGGATTCCAATAACGAGTTTGATGACCAAAATGCACGCCAGCTTTTATCATTGCATGCATAGAAATAGTTACCATATTGACCTCTTTTTTTAATATTAGTCAAATTTATTTAAAAAAAACACTTGCATACTTATTTTTATACCATACTCTTAAAGAAGACGCTATTAGCTATTTATTAATTTTTAAAAAGAAAAATTACTTTTATATCTCTAATTCTAATACTAATTAATGATAAAAAATCAACCTATTTGAAATTTATGGCGATTATAATAAAAAATAGAAAAGAAATTGCAAAAATTCGCATAGCTAGCATGCTTGCCGCTGAAGTGCTGGATGTTATCAAACCATATGTTATTCCTGGAATGACTACCGGACAATTAGATAAAATTTGTCATACTCACATTGTTCAGAAACAACATGCTTTTTCTGCCTGTTTAGGCTACCGCGGATTTCCAAAATCTATCTGTGTGTCGGTTAATGATGTGGTGTGTCATGGAATACCTAATAATAAACAAGTTCTTAAAACAGGAGATATTGTCAATATTGATGTAACCGTTTTAAAAAATAATTATCATGGAGATACATCAACGATGTTTATCGTTGGACGAACTTCGGAAACGGGTAAAAAATTATGTGAAGTGACGAAAAAGAGTCTTTATTTAGCTTTGCAGTTAGTGAAACCAGGAATACGATTACAAAATTTAGGAAAAACAATACAAAAATATGTTGAATCTCAAAATTTCTCTATTGTAAGAGAATACTGTGGACATGGCATTGGTAAAAATTTTCATGAAGAACCGCAAATTCTACACTACGATGCAGAAGATAATGGGATTATTCTTCAACCGGGCATGACTTTTACTATTGAACCTATGGTGAATGCGGGAAAAGCTAATATTCATCTTATGAAAGATGGTTGGACCGTTAAAACTAACGATGGGAGTTTATCTGCTCAGTATGAACATACTGTAGTAGTCACAGAACAAGGATGTGAAATTTTAACATGGAGAAAAGATGAACAAATTCCTAGAATTATTACCCATAAATCATTATAAAGGGATAAGTTATGAACTCTTTATAAGTTATATAAAATATCAAAATAATAGATAATAAGATGCAGAATTTAATGACTTTAATTGAAGATTATTTTGAATATCGTAATGATATAACACAATTACGCAATTCTGCAGATCTTCATGAAGCTATCGATGAAATTATAAATTTATTAGACCAGGGTACACTGAGAGTAGCGGAAAAAATTGAAGAAAAATGGATTACTCATTTATGGATTAAAAAGGCAATAATTTTATCTTTTTGTATTTATGATAATCACCTTATTGCAGATTCGCGCCTAAGATATTATGACAAAATTCCTTTAAAATTTGAAAATTACAACGCTACTGATTTTAGGAACTTAGGAATTCGGGTAGTTCCTCCTGCTATAGTCCGTAAAGGATCTTTTATAGCAAAAAATTCAATATTAATGCCTTCCTATGTAAATATAGGAGCGTTTATTGATGAAGGATCTATGATAGATACATGGTCTACTGTTGGTTCTGGTGCACAAATAGGTAAAAATGTTCATATCTCTGGAGGAGTAGGTATTGGAGGAGTTTTAGAACCCCTCCAGATGACTCCAACCATTATTGAAGATAATTGTTTTATTGGAGCACGTTCAGAAATTGTTGAAGGTGTCATTGTGGAAGAAGGTACAGTAATATCTATGGGAGTATATATTGGTCAAAGTACTAAGATATATGATCGTGAAACAGAAAATATAATATATGGACGGATACCTGCCGGATCGGTAGTAGTGTCCGGTACTTTACCTTCTAAAAATAGTACTCACTCTATTTATTGTGCAGTGATTGTAAAAACGGTAGATATAAATACTCGGGATAAAGTTAAAATTAATCAACTGCTACGAAATTTATAACTAATTTATAGTATTATTGAGTAACATTACTCCCTAGCTCTAGGTATATAATTCCTAAAATCAATTAGAAAAAAATTTCATTAACATTTAATTAATAGCAATGGTATAATTTTAGAAATTATTATATTTGTCAATATACTTTTTATTTTAATCATCCATGAAAGTTAATATTTATAATGACTATAAAAGTAGTTATTATCCTAATATAATTAGGAGTAATTTTGTGATAAAAAATTATAATTAATTATTACTTTTCTAAATATCACTTATGTCTTACTTAAGGAAGAATTCTTGTTGAGAAGAAAGAATCTCCTTTCTTTCAAAAAGGTTTATTTTTATCCGTCAACTTTAATTTTTTTAAAAATCCTCTTCTGAAAATAATCAGAGGATGTCATCCAGTAATTTCGGAATACGTTTTGGTCTCTACTGTTGAGTAAAACTCCTGAATTATTTTGGGAGGGTACAATATTTATTTAATGCGATATCATTTATCCGTAAGAATAAAATAAATTATTTTTCAAAATGTTTTAGAAAAATATGATGAAGATAGAGATATAATTTTTCTGATTACTTAGGAGAAGTATCTATTCAATAGACCCAAAAAACAATGAAGAAATAGTTTTGTAAAAAGTGTAAAAATTATCTTTTGTAATTATGAAAATTAGATATATGGATAATTATCCATCACTAAGAACTTATCAAGTTCCACATAAAATGTTTCAAAATATTGATTTCAACCCCATCCCCTAGGGAATGGGGTAATAATTCAATTATTGAAGAATATTTAAAGCTTTAAGAGTGCCGTGTGGTAAAATAGCGGATACAAAATCTCGTTTTATTATAATTTCAGTAATATTATTTAATGAAATAATAAGATATCCATTTTCACTGATTTTAGTGATACGTCCGACTATTCCACCAGTCGTCATTATTTCATCATCTTTAGTAAGAGAAGCAATCATTCGGTTATGCTCTTTAAGACGTTTATTTTGTGGACGTAAAATTAGAAAATAAAATATTAAGCCCATTCCTCCTAACATTAGGAATAAGGAATAATAATTTTCTTGCATATTAGAAAAATGGGTAGTTGCTACTCCCTTTGAAATAAACCAATTCTTCATAAAATACTCCTCTTCACTCAATATATATTATAAGAATTGTTTTTAAGTTGTTTAATATTATAAGATCTCATCTTTCGAAGCCGATTGTAGATAAAAATCGGATACAAATTTTTCTAATCCTCCTTTTTGGATTGCGGTACGTAAGCTTCTCATTAATTTCTGATAATAATACATATTATGAATGGTATTGAGCCGTATTCCTAAAATTTCACGCTGCCGATCTAGATAGTGCAAATAAGCACGAGTGTAATTGCAACAGCAGTAACAATCACATTCCGCATCCAGGCGTGAAGTATCATGTTTATATTTAGCATTACGAATTTTTACTACTCCATGAGTAACAAAAAGATAACCATTACGTGCATGACGAGTAGGAATGACACAATCAAACATATCAATACCTTTGCATACCCCTTCAATAATTTCTCTAGGCTTACCTATTCCCATTAAATAGCGTGGTTTATTTGATGGCATTTGAAGAGATAGATTATGAAGAATCATCTTCATTTTTTCTCTTGGTTCCCCAACTGCTAAACCTCCAATCGCATATCCATCAAAACCTATTTGAATCATATTAGAGATGGATATTTCTCGTAAATCATTAAAGACACTACCTTGTATGATACCAAAAAGAGCATGTTGGTTTCCAAGATGATTAAAATGTCTTCGACTTCGTTCTGCCCAACGTAATGATCTCTGCATAGATTTTTGGGCTGTAGACCAATCTACCGGATATGGAAGACATTCATCAAATGTCATTACTATATCTGCGTTTAAATCGGTTTGAATTTCCATAGATTTTTCGGGATTTATAAATACTATATTTCCATCAGTTGAGTTACGAAAATATACACCTTCTTCTGTAACCCGACAACGCTTATTCAGACTAAAAATTTGAAATCCTCCTGAATCAGTTAAAATTCCCCCTTTCCAATGGATAAAATTATGAATTCCACCATGATATTTGATAATTTCTGTTCCCGGACGAATCCACAGGTGAAAACTATTACTTAAAATTATTTGAGCACCACAGCCATAAATTTCTTCGGAAGTCATACTTTTTACTGTTCCGTAGGTACCTACTGGCATAAATGCAGGAGTATCCACTATCGTGCCTTTATCAAAAATTATCTGACCAGTACGAGCTAAACCTTGTTGACTATTTATTTTAAATTTCACTTATTAATCCATTCATATTAGTTAGAGATACTTTAATCTATCTTCCGGACATTCTTAATTAAATTAATACTACCGCTGCATAATTAAAAATTCATATTGTAAATATATTGATTTTTTATCCTCATAGAGACCAATTTATAAAAAATCTTTTACTTATAAAGTGATATAAATCTTAAATTATGCATTCTCCTACAGGACTCATGAAAAATAGGGAAGTTTTTATATTTAATTGTATCTAATCGTCTTAAAGTCTGGATATTTAGGAAACAAGCATAGTTTTCAATATATTATGTAATTTTATTACTTTATTACATCATAAAAATAGATCCAATATCAAAGATAACTATATGAAAGGGATGTATTGATTCAAAAATATCGGTGGATATTATATTTAAACTTTTTAAAGATGTGAAACAAAATCATAACCAGTAGGAAATTATTGATTTTTTATTTCTGTTCTTGTAGAATTCAGATATCATTATCTCCTAATGAGATTTTATTTTTAATAGATATTAAATGGAGTAAATATGGTACTAGTCTCTCAAAAGGCTCCGGATTTTACTAGTCAAGCAATTCTAGGAACTGGGCAAATTATCGAAAATTTCAATTTTTATAAATATATTAATAATCAGACTGCTGTCCTATTTTTTTGGCCTATGGACTTTACGTTTGTTTGTCCTTCTGAACTTATAGCTTTTAACAAACGTTATAAAGAATTTAAGAAAAGAAATATACAAGTAGTAGGAGTATCTATTGACTCTATCTTTGTCCACAGAGCCTGGCGTAATACTTCTATTAATGAGGGCGGAATTGGACCAGTACAGTATGTTATGGTGTCAGATATTCATCGAAATATTCAAAAAGCATATGGGATTGAACATCCGACCGCGGGGGTAGCCCTAAGAAGTTCTTTTTTAATTGATAAAACTAGTATAGTTCGTCATCAAATAGTTAATGATTTTCCATTAGGGCGGAATATTGATGAAATGATTCGTTTGAGTGATGCACTGACTTACCATGAAGAGCATGGTGAAGTCTGTCCAGCACAGTGGACG
>JBAPLS010000014.1:0-16045 GCA_037083765.1 Candidatus Dasytiphilus stammeri | reverse complement strand
CCACCTGATTCCATCTCGAACTCAGTAGTGAAATGCCGTAGCACCTAGGGTAGTACGAGGTTCTCCTCGTGTGAGAGCAGGTATCTGTCTGGATCTTTTGTGGTGCGGTAGTTCAGATGGTTAGAATACCGGCCTGTCACGCCGGGGGTCGCGGGTTCAAGTCCCGTCCGCACCGCCAGAATAATTTTATGTAGAGAAGATGATAATTGAAAAACTACAGATCCAAATATCACTAATTAAAATTACGAAATTTAAGTGGCAAAATTAAGACGAATAATTATGAACTTTTTTATAAAGTGATGATTTTAGTAACATACATTCCACGCAATCTATTTATAAAATTTATTAATTAATCAAATCTATAAGAGTAGGTAGTTTAGCTGCATTGCGTGCTAAATAATCACACCGTTCGTTTTCAATATGTCCCGAGTGTCCTTTAATCCATTGCCATTGAATCTGATTATGAACTTTTAAATTTTTCTCGAGACGGAGCCATAATTCAATATTTTTAACCGGTTTTTTTCCTTTAGTCAGCCAGTTTTGTTGTTTCCAATTATGTAACCATTCTTGAATACCTTTTTGGACATATTTACTATCTGTAATAATTTTTACTATGCAAGAATATTTTAAGGATTCTAGAGCTACAATAATGGCCATTAATTCCATTCGATTATTGGTAGTTAAATAATAACCTGCACTGAGTAATTTCTCATACTGACGATAACGTAATATGACTCCATATCCACCGGGACCAGGATTGCCCAGGCATGAGCCATCCGTAAATATTTCTACTTTTTTAGACATTTAATATCACTTTATTAAAAATAAATGACACGACAAATTATCTTAGATATTGAAACGACCGGTATGAATTATACCGGTCCTCCCTACGAAGGACACCGTATTATAGAAATTGGTGCGATACAGATAGTAGATCGCTGTTTCACGGGTAATAATTTTCATGTTTATTTAAATCCCAATAGACCGGTTGATCCCCTCGCAATGCGTATACATGGAATTACAGATGAAGAATTATTAAATAAACCTCAATTTATTCAAATTGCTGATAATTTTCTAACATATATAGAAGGTCATGAGTTAGTAATTCATAATGCTTCATTTGATATTAGTTTTTTAAATTATGAATTAAGTTTATTAAACGCCTCCTATCCTCTGATTGAAACTATCTGTACAGTTACCGATAGTTTGGTATTAGCCAGAAAAATTTTTCCAGGTCAACGAAATAGTCTTGATTCCCTCTGTAGTCGATTAAAAATAGAAAATAAAAGAATGTTACCACAGGGTAAGAGACATGGAGCTTTAGTAGATGCCCAAATATTGGCGGAAGTATATTTAGCTATGTCCGCTGCAGGACAAAGTTCCTTATTATTTATACCCAGAGAAAAATTAAACCTAAATAAAAAAGAAATAATAGAATCTTTAACATCCGTAACGTTACCAGTGATCAAAGCTAATAATGAAGAAATTACAGCACATGAGAAATATTTGCAAAACCTGAAAGATAAAAATGGAATCTGTATTTGGAATACAACACCACAAGATGAATAAAAATTATTAGAGATAGGGATTTATGATGACCTATCAGGTAATTCTGGATAAAGTAATAAAATAAATATTTTCAATATTTTTATAGTAGAATTCCTTATAAGGACGATCTTAATCGAATTTATTTCTCTAATGCAATAGATAGATGTTGTAGATAGATGTTGTAGATACGCTATCTCTCTTATAGATTTTATCTGCTTGAAATTCCTTATTGAAACAGATTAGAGTACTAATCTCAGTTGAGATCTATATATCTTGCAAGATGTTAAGTAATTATGTAGTCTCCATACACGAAAAGCATTGCCAGGAAAAATTTTTCTTTATTTTTTCAGGCATTATGTGACGAGAGTATTCCTGTTATAAGGAAAAATATCTCATCTCTTGAAAAGAGATAAATAATCCTTATTTATTATAAATAATAGCTAAAGTGATTTCTATACAAGAAAGCACAATGAGCTGGAATAGAATGAATTATTTCTTTCCTAAGGAGGCAATTATGTCTTATCGTTCATTTTCACTTATCCCAGGAATTACTGATAGTCTTTTTTCAGATCGATTTGATCGCATGGATAAATTATTTAGTAGGTTAACAGGAGATACCCCACTATCTGACTCACCGGCTTATAATTTGATTCAAACTGATGATACTCATTACCATTTGACCATAAGCGTACCTGGATATAAAGAAAAAAATTTAAATATTTTATTGCAAAATGGACAGCTGACTATAACTGGTAAACATGATCTCATCCCTAAAGAAAAAAAAGAAAAAAATCATGTTAAGTGGTTACATAAAGGAATTTTAGAGGATAACTTCTCGCTAAGTTTTCATCTTCATAATAGACTTAAAGTCCAAAGTGCTAATCTAGATTATGGTTTATTAAAACTTGAACTAGAATATGAAATTCCTGAAGATGAAAAACCACAAAAGATCAGCATAGGAAAAACAAATAATACGAATCGTATTATACCACATCAACAGTAATTAAATATTATATTTATATAAAATTATATAACCCCAACATTTTTGGGGTTATATTTTTCACTTTTCTGGCGATTCATTTCAGCTAAAAGTGAATTAACATTTTCAGATTTAATTCTTTGATAGAGACTCTCAAAAATAGAAATACGATGATTCAATAAAGGGGATTTTATTTCTGTCCATTCTAATTTTTGTTGAAGAAATTTTTCTGATTTCTGACTTAAGTAAGGCATAAAGGGTTTTAAATAGGTCATCAATACTCGATAAAAATTTATTCCCATAGTACAAATATCTTGTAAATTATCGGCATGATTTCCATTCTTATAACCAGCTATAATCCAAGGTTTTTGTTCGTTAATATAACGGTTAGCAAGATCAGCTAATGACATAATCTGTCTAATCGCCTTACTGAAATCTAAATTAGATAAACACCTTCCTATAGGAACAGAAGCTTCAGTAAATATCTGATAGACCATTGGGTCTTTTAATCGTTTAGATAACCATCCTGAAAAACGTTGGTTAATAAAACTCGCAGAACGAGCTGCTATATTAACTACTTTATTAACAATATCTGCATTTACACGTTGAGTAAAATCATTTAAATTAAGATCTATATCTTCAATACGAGAAGATAATTTCGTAGCATAATAATAGCGCAAGCTATCTGAATCAAACCATTTTAACCAAGTGGTTGCATCTATAAGAGAGCCCCTCGACTTTGACATTTTTGTTCCGTTCAATGTGACAAAACCGTGCACGTAAATAGACGTAGGTTTACGAAAACCACTAGCTTCTAATAGGGCTGGCCAAAAGAGACTATGGAAATAAATAATATCCTTACCTATAAAGTGACAAAGTTGTACAGTGGAATCTGGTTTCCAAAAATCTTCAAAACATATATCTTCTCTTTGATTACATAGATTTTTAAAAGTACTCATATAACCAATAGGTGCATCTAACCAAACATAAAAATATTTACCTATAGTATCTGGAATTTTAAAGCCAAAATAGGGTCCATCGCGACTTATATCCCAAGGATGTAAGCCCCCTGATAACCATTCTTGCATTTTATTAGCTACCGATTCCGGTAAGGAACCAGAACGAGTCCATTTTATTAACATATCAGAGTATAACGACAAATCAAAAAATAAATGTTCTGTCTCCTGTAATACGGGTCGCACTCCTGTTATTGCTGAGCGAGCATTTATTAAATCTGTGGAGCTATAAATGGAACCACATACTTCACAGTTATCCCCATATTGATCTGGAGCTTTACATTTAGGACAAACACCTTTTACTAACCGATCTGGTAAAAACATCTTTACATTCGGATCATACATTTGAGTTAATATACGGTGTTTAATCAATCCCTTATTTCTTAATTCTTTATAAATTAATAATACAAATTGATGGTTTTCTTGACTATGGGTGGAATGATAATTATCATAACTAATATAAAATAACTCGAGTACTTTTTGATGTTGTTTACCTATGGCCAGAACCATTTTTTCTGGATCGATTCCTATTTTTTGTGACATTAATAAAATGGGAGTGCCGTGGCAATCTGAAGCACAAATAAAAAAAACTTTATGTCCACACATGCGTTGATAACGCACCCATATATCTGCTTGGATATGTTCCAGGAGATGACCCAGATGGAGGGGACCATTAGCGTATGGTAATGCGCAAGTAACCAGAAATATTTTGCTAGAATTAAAATTCTTCATATTCATATCAGACATAATTTATCGCTTTTAAAGAAGGGAGGAAGGAATTACTTGATTACGTACTAGTAACGCATACTTTATTGAGCAGAGATTAAGTGGAACTGGTATCCAGACTAAATGACCTTCTCCCGGGGCCACATTAACTAACTTAAAATTCTTATTTTCCATCCGATCTAATACAACATTAATATTACCAGATGGCGTAATAATATCTAAATTATCTCCGCAAGAAAACTTATTTTTCACAGCTACTTGCGATAATTCATCTCTCCGCTCTCCAGTAAATTCTCCTACAAAAATTTGTCTCAAAGAGCTAGAAAAGCCAGAATTAATATTCTGAAAATTTTGCGTCTGATGACGAGAAAAAAAACCTTCAGTATAACCACGATTCGCCAGACCTTCCAGCATCTCTAAGAGATGATAATTAAATGGTTTTCTATTCACAGCATCATTAATGGCCCACCGATAAATTTGAGCAGTTCGGGCACAATAATAAAAAGATTTAGTTCGACCTTCAATTTTTAAAGAATGGATACCTATTTGTATTAAACGTTGTACATGTCTAATAGCTCGCAGATCTTTGGAATTAAAAATATAAGTTCCATGAACATCTTCAAAAGTAGGCAGATATTTGTTTTCTCTCCTGAAAGGAGACTGAGAGGGTGGTTGATGATCAATACTATCAAGGAGAAAAACTTCTTGATCTAAAGACCCGGAAAATAATTGTGGTGATATCTGACTGCCATAATTGAGGGATTTATTCTTTAATTCTACATTTCCCATGACGTCTTCTTTAGCTGGAAGGAGATTATATTTCCAGCGACAAGTATTAATACAAGCTCCTTGATTAGAATCCCGTCTATTAATGTACGTTGATAATAAACAACGGCCTGAATATGCAATGCACATAGATCCATGTACGAAAACTTCTAATTCTATCTCCGGTACTATCTGTCGAATCTCTTCTATTTCTTCGAGAGAAAGTTCTCGGGATAAAATTACTCTTTTAATACCCATGTTTTGCCAAAATTTTACAGAAGCCCAATTAACAGCGTTGGCTTGAACGGATAAATGGATTGGCATGGTGGGGTAAAATTCGCGTACTAACATAACTAGTCCTGGATCAGAGATAATTAATGCATCTGGCCCCATATCAATAATAGGATTAAAGTCGTTAATAAAAGTTTTTAACTTGGCATTATGTGGAGTAATATTAGCTACCACATAAAATTTTTTATTTTTGTGATGGGCTTCTTTAATACCTATAGATAAATTATCAAAATGAAATTCATTATTGCGGACCCGTAAACTATAACGAGGAGGACCAGCATATACTGCATCTGCGCCATATGCAAAGGAATAGCGCATATTTTTTAATGTGCCTGCTGGAGATAGGAGTTCAGTAGTTAACATATCTTGTGTATAATATTACTTTCGGTGCAGTATAGATAATTTTTTAAATAATTATATCTTATAATATCTTATATATCCATGTAAAATGGAGCTAAATTAATGAAACTCTGTGACAGAGATATTGAAAATTGGTTGGATAGTGGTCAATTAGTTATTCTTCCACGACCTGAACGCCATAGAATTAATGGCGCTACTGTAGACATCAGTTTAGGAAATAAATTTCGTACCTTTCATGCATCTACAGTTCCCTATATTGATTTAAGCAATCCTAATGTCGAGATTATTAATCGCATAATGAGCGAAGAATTCATAATTTCCAATCAAGATTATTTGTTTATTCATCCTGGTGAATTAGTATTAGGAATTACTCTAGAGTCAATTACCATGCCCGACGATTTAATTGGATGGCTTGATGGACGTTCCACTCTTGCACGCTTAGGTCTAATGATACATATTACCGCACATCGGATAGATCCTGGATGGAAAGGTTGTCTTGTTCTGGAATTTTATAATTCTAGTAAATTACCGTTAGCTATTAGACCGGGTATGTTAGTAGGCGCAATTAGTTTTGAACTTCTGTCTGGTCCAGCCGTCCGTCCCTATCATCGACGTTTCAATTCACATTATAAAAATCAGAGAAGTATCTTGATTAGCCTAAATTCTAAATAGAGATAAAAAATTATTTTTGCTCTGGACCGAAAACGCCAGCAAGCAATCACATGTTGAAAATTCAGATTTAGATCTTGTAATAGTACTATCAAATGATAAAGTAAATTTGCAGTCTCATTTCCGAACTACGGAGAGTGCCTACTACGGATGACAGAGCAGTTTGTAGTATCTGTTCTCCTACTTTTTGTGCACTTCGCTTAGTTCCTTTAGCATATAAGTGAGCCGGGTAAGAAGATATCTCTCAATCATCTTTAGTTTGTTTAAGGATATCTTCTAGTTGAAAAAGAAAGTTCCATAACTGATAACTACTGCCTATACTAAAACAACTAGATTTGGATAAATGACCAGTCAAAACCGGAGGTTGAACTAATATCAGTAATGCATATTAATCACATGATTAATACCTATAACATGCAAAAAAAAATTACCAGAATTTTGATCTTGAGTCTATAATCTTTTTTTAGTTGGAGAATAAAAAGTAATCTTTCCGTTGCTAAACGGTCTGCTCTAAGGAGAGGCAATTCATATAAGCATGCATTAATACTTCGACAAAAACCTCATGTTGAATAATTACCGGAATCATATTATTCATTTTTATCCAGTTCAGATTACTTATCGATAACTTCTTTATGAAACACAGAGGATGATAAAGTACCATCTATAAAGTGGAGAGGTAAATATTATAAACATAACTACAACGGTGAGTTATTATCAATATCATTAATGGAAGGACGACTTATTGACTTCTTCCAGAGTGAAGTCTTTTATTTAGGGTGAATCTAGGTATTTTAATCGTGGGCTCTTTCTCTACTATGTTGTTCCAAGGAATGAAGAAAGTGAATGTCAAAAATTTGAAAATAGATTCATCTTATTTAAGATTAAGTAAAAGAGAATTAGACATTAGCAAAAAATAAGTACTATATTGTAACAACGCGTTAAATAATATCATAATATTATTGATTGGAGGGAATGATGAAATAGTTCCCTGTTCTACCTAGATACAAAAGAACAAACATGTCGTATAAAGAAAAAAGGAGAAAGTAATTTTATGATGAGAAGAATTGCTCTATTTTTAATAACTAACATCAGTGTTATGATAGGACTAGGATTGATAGTTAGTTTAATAGGCATGAAACTTAAAACAGTTAGTATAATTATTATTCTAGCAGGAATCTGTGGTTTTAGTGGCGCAGTCATTTCCCTATTACTATCTAAATCTCTAGCGGTAAGTTCCGTAGGAGGAAAGTATATTGACAAACCCAAGGATGAACTAGAATCTTGGCTGCTCCAAATTATCCGAAATCAAGCAAAATATATAGGCATAGTTATGCCAAAGGTAGCGATTTACACTGCGGAAGATATGAATGCTTTTGCTACTGGTGCTACTTGTAATAATTCTGTAATAGCGGTCTCTACCGGATTGCTAAAGAACATGAAGAAGGAACAAATAGAGGCTGTTTTAGCACATGAAATGTCTCACATTGTTAATGGGGACATGGTAACTATGACTTTACTTCAGGGAATAGTAAATACTATGATAATTTTTATCGGTCATATTATGTCACAAATCACATCGAGATTATCCTCCAGTAATCCTCGTCTATCTAAAACTAAACCTGAAAATATGATATATTTTATGATAATCCCAATATTACAATCTGTATTAGGAGTACTAGCCACCTTAATAACAATGTGGTTTTCTCGAAGAAGAGAATTTTATGCGGATGCGGGCGCAGCAAAGATGGTAGGCGCGGAGAAGATGATTGCAGCCTTAGAACGATTAAAAAGTAGCTGTGAACCTAAGGAAAATAATCTGGTCAAAGCTTTTTGTATTCATGGTAGTAATAGTACGAATATGACAAAATTGCCTATCCATAGTGAGCTGTTCCACACACATCCCTCTTTAGAAAAGCGTATTGTAGCATTACGTACTAAGCAGTATCTTAAATAAGAGAAGCCCTATTTGAGTTCCGGAGGAATCATCATTGATGCAATTAAATTTACTTCTGAATTGGTTATGATGACTGTGTATTTGTTAAAATGAGAATTTTATCTTTAGATACTTCAACCGAAGTATGTTCCGTAGCTTTATTCAATCAAGGACAAATCCACTGGAGAATAGAATATTGTTATAGAAATCATTCTCAGCGTCTTTTACCTTTGATTCAACAAATACTCATGGAAGGCGAGATATATCTCCAAGATCTTGATGCGATAGCATATAGTAGGGGTCCGGGAAGTTTGACCGGTTTACGAATTGGCATGGGAGTAGCTCAGGGACTGGGAATAGGTGCTGAGTTGTCTATGATAGGGGTATCTACTTTAGCTCTTCTGGCGGAAACTTCTTGGAGGATAATGGGCACAAAAAGAGTGTTGGTAGCTCTGGAAGCAAAGATGGGATTATTTTACTGGGCGGAATATCGTCGTGATAATATTTCATGGTACGGAAAAGAAACTGAAACAGTACTAAGTACGTTGGAGATGAGAAATCGTATTTCACAGTTGACAGGATCGTGGGGAATGGCCGGTAACGGTTGGGATAAGTATCCTGACTTAACTAGCATGAAAGAGTTGGACCTAATTAAAAGTACTAATATTCCCATAGCAAGATATATTTTTCCTTTAGTCATAGGAAAACTGAAAATTGATCAGAATATAGATCCTATTAAACTTCCAGACTACGAAACATTCAGCATGGCATAAAATTCCTAATGAGCACACACCCAATATTTAATATCATTGTTTCTTACTGATACTAGTAATGTGATTCAAAGTAGAGAAGAAATACTATTGCCATTTTTGTACACAGATAATAAAAATTTAACCATTATTAATAATTTACTGAGAAATACTACANRYANTRAWWKAMSRCSATCTMTWMRTAGNCWANKCTAWYCYWRYYAYTRYYWKCNGTSCTTTTAAAGTCGTTAGGCGGATACTTCTAAGTATCGAAAGAAAAATAGCAAATAAATAATAATTATTTTCATTTTTAATTATCAGTCCAGGAAATAATCTCCACTGGAGATAAATTCGAAAAATAACATCAAGATCTATAATAGTTTTAGCGGATAATTTAGCTCCTGGGTCATGCTCGAGGTAAAGGAAGGGATAAATTTTTATGTCTTCTATTAGAAATTCTTTTTCTTCCATAAGAAAAGTTTTGATGTCTAAATTAATGGATAAAAAATTTTCTAGTAGTAATTGATTGTTTGAATTATCTGTAATGTTTTCTCAGAAAAAATACATAATTTTCCTAGAATAATCTTTTCAATAAGAGTACCTGACTTTGTTTAATATTCTAGATTTTAAATAAAAGAATTTATTCAAAGTTCTGAATCAATGATTTCACTTATCTTTCTATTTTGAAATATTGATATTATAAAAATTTTTTCATGCTTGTTTCTAGTAAGAAATTAAATCACTTTTATTGTTGTTATCTACTGAAAATTGAAGATAGATGTAATCTATTATCTAGTTAACGACTACTGACTTACTAATTGAGGTTAGATTCGCACGGTTCTTTAAATACTTGTATAGCAGAATAACATAAGGTAAGCTACTTACCCTGATCAACTCTTAGAAAAGAAAACAGAACTGCTTTCCTTAAGTAAAATAATTTTATATCATCTGCCACATTGATCTGAGATAAAAATAACTATTAATTGAAATTGTCAAATCAAGGAGAAATTATGAAAAAAAATGAACTAATAGAAATAATTTCGGAAAAATCACAATTAACTAAAATACAGTCCAAAATAGCTCTGGAAGCTCTATTAGATGCTATTACTGAATCACTGAAAGCAGGAAAAACAGTCCAACTAGTCGGTTTTGGTACTTTTAAAGTTAATTATCGTGCTGAACGAACCGGACGTAATCCACAGACTGGACAAGAAATAAAAATAGCTGCTACTAATGTACAAACCTTTATTTCGGGAAAAATTTTAAGAGCCGCGGTCAAATCCTAAATAACAGGCTATATAGGGAGGGGATACTGGATAAGTTAACAGTTATTAATTTTTTTGGGGTCCCCTTCTTACCTCTTAGATAAGCCCCTAATTTTAAATGTTTTCTAGAAATTAGGACTATTCAGTGACAAAAGTGACGCGGACTCGTCAATATCATAGCAATATTATGTTCATTAGCAGATGCAATAACTTCTTTATCACGTAGGGAACCTACGGATTGAATGACACAAGTTATTCCCATGGTGACGGCTTCTTCAATGCTAGATCCAAAGGGTAAAAAAGAAATTATCTGAAGACATAACTGCTTCCCGGACCTCAAGATTTTGTTCTTCTATTTTCAGATGGCCAATTTTTACTGATCCTATCCTGATAAGTTTACCACATCCTGTCCCAAGAGCCATTTTATTAGAGGGCTAAACAATAGCGTAAGACTTAAATTTTGATATTTTCCAGCTAAAAAAATAGCATCCTACCATTCTCTCGGAGGAGGGTAACGATAACTAACTATTCGACAATTTTCTTCTTGGGTAAGACTTCTGTTATTTTCTTGAACTAAAATTTTCACCTCGAAAATACTTTTTCAGTGTAATTCCTTACTAGGACGAAGGATCATTCTCTCACATATAAGGATGAGGATATTCGGTTTTGTCGCTAATAATTTTATTGGCTGATGGTACGATAATAATATCAACAAACTGTTTCTTAATCATCAAATTGTCAGTATATTATCAAGTTCACGATTGACTGCAATAATTACGCCAAAAACTGAGATAGAATCGGTTTGACACGATTTTTTGCTGCGTAAATATTACTACCCAAAGAGACTCCGCATGGGTTAGCATGTTTGACTATGATCAAGAAATTCTTGTCCACATTCTAATGCAGTATCACTATCTACAATATTATTGTAGAACAGTGCTTTTCTTTGTAACTGTCGAGCGGTTGTTATAGTAGTTCCTTCTTCATCCATTAGAGGTAGAGACTTTTTTTGAACAAATGTAAATGTATTTCAGCTGTCAACTTAGGGATCATTCTTTCCGTTGTTTTTTCGCAATATTATGCTCATCTGAAAAATAATTATAAATTAGACTATCATATACTGCTGTTAACTGAAATGCCTTTCTTGCTAAAGTACATCTCCTTTCTAACGTCATAGAAATATTGTGATTATCCATTTCAGTAATAAAACATTCGTAATCATGTGGATCTACTATAATAATTATATTAAAGTAATTTTTGCCGCCGTCCGGGCAAGAGATGATCAGCCAATATCTATCTGATCGATATCATGCTTAAGAGATTAAAAAGTATTATCACCTTGTGGTCGGAACGGATAAAAATTAACTACTCCTAAATCTCGTGGAAATATATAGATAGTTGTTCATCCATTGTTAGTTCATCTAAGTCTCGACGCCATAATATTCCCCATAGATTTTTGGATGAAGAGTATTGACTCTTCCATTCATGATTTCAGAAAAGAGTGTATAATCGGTAAGTGTTTTTACTGGTAGACCGGTATGATTTAATATCTGTGCGGTTCCTCCTGTTAAAAGTCATTTAACCCCTTTGTGGACAAGAGCACGAGCTAGTAAGAGTGAGGTTAGGAAAAAAATAGTGCAAGGGATGGAAATGAATAATTATTAGAGCAGTACTTTTTATGATACACAACAGTACAGATAGAATCATTACTAAATCTTAATACTTTAATCACATATTAAGCACTGAATAACTTAACTCCTATTCTATCTAACTGTTCAACATCTCCGAATAATAGGAGCTAAAAAACACATTACATATTAGGGATAAAATAAAAATAAATCTATTGCTTAAAATTTTCGAATATTCAGGAGAATAAAATATCAAAAAGTTACCCTCATGGTATTTGTAGTACTTTGGAAAAAAAGTAATAAATTTTATCTTAAGAAACTTAATGGATTAAGACTCTTCTGTAGTAAGAATACGTCGACTAAAGCTGATAGAATAATTTCTTTGGTTAATAAAATGAAAAAATGTTTAATTGTACTACTTATTTGTATCAATTTTTTTTCGATTAATATATCTTCCGCTTTTTCGTCTCCATTGCGTAATGGTGATCATTATCTAACCATTATTGACCCACCTATCAGTGGAATACCAAAGGTAGTAGAATTCTTTTCATTCTTATGTCCTCATTGTTACCAATTAGAATATATTATCCATGATAAATTAAAAAATAGATATCACTTCTCCTTTTTAGGAGGATCAATGGGAAAAATATTAACTCAAGCATGGAGTGTAGCCATGGTGCTCGATGTTCAAGATGCAATAATTGCCCCGTTATTTGAAGGTATTAAAAACAAAAATATTTTTTCTTCAGAAGATGTACGTAGCTGTTTCCTTAAAATAGGAATAAAAAAACGTGATTATGATGCGGTATGGAACAGTTTTTTGGTTCACTATTTGGTAGTGAAACAAGAAGAATCAGCCAAAAATCTAAAAATCACTTCTGTTCCTACCATTGTAGTAAATGGTCAATATCTAATTACAAATAATATCCATAGTTGGCAGCAATATGCAAAAATAATAAAATTGTTATCCCAACAGACCACATAATTCAATGGATAATAGTAGATCCTGATGTGCAATATAAACCGAACAAATTCGCTATTTTTGATAGATGGTACTTCCTATTTATATCGTGCTTACTATATTTTTCCTACCTTGACTAATAGTCGCGGTGACCCTACCGGTGCAATATATGGTTTTATGAAGATGATCCATAGATTTTTACATCGATATAATCCTACTTATATGTTAGTAGCATTTGATGCTAAAGGAAAAACATTTAGACACGAGTTGTTTAAAGCATATAAATTACATCGATCCCAGATGCCCCAAGTACTTTGTGATCAAATAGAACCTTTATATGAATTGATAAGAGCTATGGGTATTGCGATCCAGGTAGAAGCAGGCGTAGAAGCCGATGACGTAATTGGCACATTAGCCAAACAAGCGGAAAAACAAGGACAAATCATATATATCAGTACCAATGATAAAGATTTTGCGCAACTCGTCACTACCAATATAAAAATTATGACTTCTCAGAATTTTATTTTGGGACCACAGGAAGTATTCTTGAAATATGGTGTGATCCCAGATTTTATTACGGATCTGATCGGTTTAATGGGAGATTATTCAGATAATATTCCTGGAGTTCCAGGAATAGGAATTAAAACAGCACAAAAACTTTTACAAAATATAGGGAGCTTAAACGAAATTTTTTATAATTTAGATAAAATTGAAAAGATCATACCTTATCGTAAGGCAAAAAAAATTATAAATAGCTTAAAACAACATCAAGAAGTTGCTTTTCTTTCTCGCCAACTAGCCACTATCATCACCGATGTGAAGATCTTAA
Source organism: Candidatus Dasytiphilus stammeri (assembly GCA_037083765.1). Classification (GTDB taxonomy): domain Bacteria; phylum Pseudomonadota; class Gammaproteobacteria; order Enterobacterales; family Enterobacteriaceae; genus Dasytiphilus; species Dasytiphilus stammeri_B. The sequence goes on along the minus strand of JBAPLS010000014.1, from coordinate 2,326 downwards.
CTAATTATGAACATATGGCAGTAACCGAACCAAAGAATGAACAATTGCAAGCATTATTCAGCTATTATGAATTTTACAACTTGTTTCACTGGTATAGTTAAGAAGTGAAAATCGTAATAATTATATATGGACGAAGATGTAGGTGGACCCCTAAGATGTATACGAAGCACATATTGTCAAAGAGTTTACCTATCAATATCTATGGATAGTAATGTCATACTTAGTGATGAAAAAACATTTGTTTCATGGACAACAAAACTCGAACAAGCATCTTTATTAGCATTGAATATTCATATTTCGGGCTCTAGCAAGAGAGCAGAATTAATGTGGTTTGCTTTTTCTATCAATCCTGGCGAAGTAATTTATTTTTTCTCTATCTTATCCTTCCATATCTAGTCGCGACAGCCAGACTCGAGTAGAAGTATTTTCTCATTTAAAATTAATTTTAGAAAATGAAAAAATTTCTCAAATATGCTCTTCTTTCAAGGCAAAGTAATAAACTACTTAAATATTATGGAATTGAAATAAAAGGCATGATTTTTGATATGATGTTAAAATCATATGTGCTGGAAAGTGTTAAAAATAGGAGATGAAATTTAAAGTCGCTGGTTAACCGTTGGTTACAAGGTGTGGATCATTGCTGGAAAGAAGAAAAAGTGTGCAGAAGTACTAATCTGTAATAGAACAGCAGCGTATCTCAGCAGTAGAGTCAGACATTATACAACTGCATTTGAAAATGTGTCATCTTATTTCGCGAGACTCAGTCCTAAAAAACATATATGAACATATAGAAAGACCTTTATTAAAAGTTATTTTTCGTATGGAGTCTCATGAAATTTTGATAGACACTCATTTTCTTTCATCCTATTCATCTGAATTATCTCATCATCGCTTACATCAATTGGAAAATCCTCTAAAGCTGGTACATCGTTTCAGTTGTCTTATCCCCACCCAGTGCAGAAAGTTCTGTTTGAACAACATCATATTTTACGTCTGAATAATATCCCCAGTAGAAGACCTTGTATAAATGCGCAAATTCTTCTCGAACTAGCAGAAAAGTATTTTTACCTAAAATAGTTATCAAATATCGTCAGGTCACTAAACTAAAGTATTCCTATCCCGATAAATTACTGCACATGATAAATTTTACCAGCGGTAGATTACATACTTCTTATCATCAAACTCTCACCACCACGGGTCGTCTTTCTTCAAGTCAACCAAATTTACAAAATATTCCTGTTCGTACTTCCGAAGGACGAAAAATCAGGCAATAATTTATTGCATCCTCCGGATATGATCTGATCACCGCAGACTATTCCCAAATAGAATTACGTATTCTCACTCACTTATCTCAAGAAAAAAATTTCATTAAATTCTTTCTTAATCACGAAGAGCTGCATTCTCTCACTGCTTCTAATCTTTTTAACATTGCGTTGAAAAAAGTCACACAAGCACACCGGCCTCGAGGAAAAATAATTAACTTTGGAGTAATATATGGAATGAGTGCTTTTGGATTGTCACACCAGCTAAATATTTCCCTGACATATGCTCATAATTATATTAATTTATATTTTCAACATTATCCTAATATTCTGACATATATGAAAAAAATGAAAATTCAGGTCCAAAAGACTGGATATGTTAATACCATAACTGGAAGAAAAATCTATATTCCGAGCATCTTTTCTAAAAATATTGCGCGACGAAATGCTGCATTTCGAACTGCAATTAATGCTCCAATGTAAAGGCCGTCGGCTGAAATTATTAAGCGTGCTATGATAGTAGTAGATCAGTGGATAACAAATAAAAATAATTCTGTTAGAATGGGGATAAGTTCATGATTAATTATTATTTGAAGTTCCTCAGGTTTCCGGGAAGGAGTCCGCCTATTAGATACGAGATCTTATGAAAAATAACATCAGGATTCGCTTGAATGTTCCTCTACTTGTTAATAGAGGGAGAGGACATAATTGAGCACAAGCTCATTAGATTACAATTGTTTTCATTCTTATTTTCCTAATCAGATATTCAGTGTGCGCGGAAGTTTATCTATGCCACTCTCTTGCGTGAAGAAAATATTTCTACCTGAACAGAATTCTGAAATTGGAAAAATCTTCCCGCAATATGGGCAGCTTGTTTTCTGTAATTATCGAGAACATTTATCGAATGTAGAAAGTAAAATTAATATTGGTCAATTATGGTCACTAACTAATCTGATATTATGCTTATCTAATTCTCGGAAAGAATGACGGAGATCTATAAAAAGTACTACCCCCCCTGAAGACACTGACGATTTTGCAAATATGTATTCCATCTTTCTTGAAAG
>JBAPLS010000013.1:0-17538 GCA_037083765.1 Candidatus Dasytiphilus stammeri | reverse complement strand
ATAGATCCTCCTAGGTACACTGCCCTATAATATCCTTCGACTCATTTGTCAGTCTTCTGTGTATCAACGTAGACAAGATTTTGTAGGTGGTGTTAGTAAAAAAAATTCTTCGATAATTTCTGCACAGTTGTTGGTCACATTTTTTATGTACCGTTACAATGTCACCCCTTTTCCGTTCCTCAGGTATGACTTTTTCTCTCCAGATTTTCTTAATTAACATATTGTCAAGAAAAGTATCTTGGGCTTTACTTCTCTTTTTGATTTAATACCTATTTTTCTAGAATTCGGCGCCTTCGCCAGGTCAAGAGATAATCCAAAAATATAGCCCTTGGTTATCTTTTTGTATGAATCTATTGGGATCATGTGGCATTCCGTTAATGTCAATTACTCCAAAAAGGAACCTATCAATTAACTATCGTCACTCAGTCAAATTATTAAGTCAAGATCAACTAAGTTAGTTCATGAACCCAAAATTATACCAAGTCAAGTTAAATGGAATGCTAACTGTGTGGTTCGTGTATGTCAACTTGGCTAAGATTCTGAGCCTAAGAAAAGGCTCCCAAAAATTGGCACTGAGGGTGCACAGGGTGGCATTCACTTATCCGAATGCTTCACCCTCGGACTGAAGGTCCCCTAAACTATTAAAATAGGAAAAAGACGAGATCGATGTTACTTAATTTATTAAACAGTTAGGAATGGTGGTGGTCACAATTAATCCTTAAGATAGTTACAATGAATGATTATTTCAAAAGGGATGTTCACAAAATACCTGTCGGGCTTTATCTTAAAAATACCTTGGGTAGCGTAGCTCACTAGCAGAGTTCAAAGNNAGSAGTNNWAATWAMYYAMAMKSWWKTANTSKKGCNANGMSWSKWWYAGTGACGTCGTAATATATGGACAAATTATGTTTTTTCAACAAAATTTAATAAGGGAATAGTCTCAATTTCTGGTCGATCATTGATCTGAGCCGTTAATATTTTTATTCCTCTTAACGAGTCAGAAATTGGAAAAATAATTTCATTGCCTGGTAGGACATAACCGAGTAATCCATCACTTACCAAATATTTATTTTTATTATCTTCTAAGTATACTTCACTGAGTTTAGCATGTACGTTTCCTTCATTACGAATATGTAAGTAATTTTTATCTTTTTCATTAAGAATGAAATAATGTAATTTAGGAGGAGAAAGCATCCAATTTTTCTTGATAGGATGTAAAATATCTGATGGAGATTTTATGTTAGAACCATACACAAATAATGGGATAGAATAACGCATTTTGAATTTTAATTCGATGTTTTGTTTTTGAACATTTTCTTTATAATTATTTACGCGAGGAATTTCATCAATAACTATACGATATGCTTTTTCCTCATATTTAGAAGGAGCTATTATCTTAACTAAACGTATTAGTTGTTTTTGTGCAGAGGAAATTAATACTATTGGTGGACTAACTCCTATCTCATTCTGTTTTTCTAGAAGGTATTTATTATCTTTTTGTTTCCAGCGAAAAATTCGTATTTGTAATAAAATATCATTTTTATCCAAATTTTCTAACCATAATAAGGTATTATTATCATTACATTCAATAATGGGATCAATTGGCCAAATATTTAATGATGCAGCCGGGACTACTGGAATAGTTCCTATTATTATAGATACAACTATCCACCATCCGCTTAATCTTATTTTGTGATTCATACAATTATTTTTTTCTCTCTATCTTCTGCTCTTTATTCTTATCTACAGTGAGATAATTAGTATTTTTCTCTCATGTATATGCATAAATTTCTATTGATACTCTGTACTTTTTTTCTTATTTAGACTACATGTATATGGCAAAAACTATTAAGAAAGTTTTCTTATAGGAAAGATTCTTTTAAATATAAATTTTTCTAGAAAGCACTGTTGTTATTTTTGTTGAAAGATTTATTTACCAGCTCAGTGTAATAGTCAACATATCTAGATATGTCCCCGCACTAGGAACCACTTGTTTTGGTACCCGACCGTAAATTATTAAGGGCATATTTTCTCCATTTCCTTTATTACTTAATATCTCATTACTATTCCATAGTAATGAATATGTTGCATCTTTATATAGATCATATTTTATAAATTCATTTTTTTCTCCTTTCATTCTTCTTTGGGTTCCTTCCGGTTGTAATCCATTACTTAGAGTGAGATGATAAGATACTCCTTTTGTACAATTTACACCCAATGTAACATTTACTGTTTTTGAGTTAGTACTCGCATCTATTACATTATTAATATTTGGATGTTCTCCGAAATCTAAGTTTCCAAAGTTTAGAGCTTGTCCTCCAGTAATTTCACAACCATTACCTATAATCATATGGACTCCAATATTTCCTGATATTTGTCCAGTTGCATAAATGGAGGTAGAGAAAAATAAGCTAGTTATTAACACTAATATTTTGTTCATAATTTTTCTTCCATATTTATAAAAAGTAAATATTGAATATTATATTATAACTATCTTTTTCAGAGAAACAATTATTTATTTTTAGATTGATTATATGAGGAATTCAGCATATATGCTAAAAAAGGCTCCTGTTTACCCCATAAAAAAATATCTTTTTGATTTGCAAATCCCTTTTCATAAGCACGTAAACTTCTCAAAAACGTATAAAAATCTAAATCTTGAGAAAAATAGGTAGCATATAATTTTGTTACAATTGCATCTGCTTCCCCTCTAATAATACGAGCTTGTCTTTCTGCTTCAGCTAATGTACGTGTTACATTATAATCTGATACTGCACGTATTTTTTCAGACTGTTCTTTACCTTGTGATCGGTGATGACGGGCATCGGATTCTCGTTCTGCACGCATTCTGTTATAGATAGCTTCAGATACTTCCGAGGGTAAGCTAATTTGCTTTATTCGTACATCAATGACTTGGATACCTAACATTGCTACACTATTCTGTTGAATATTATCGGCAGGAGCTAAAATGTCATTTTTAGATGTTGCCAGAACTAAATGATTTTTTTCATCGTAAAAATTGTCATTATTATTAGTACCTTCATTTAATGCTTGGAGAACGGTAGAAGTTAATTTTCCTCTCGCATCCGTTACAATATCTTTAACATTCAAGCGTCCTATCTCGGACCGTAATCTATCACTAAATTTTCGTTTTAGTAAATTTTCTGCCTGAACAATATCTCCTCCCCCAGTAGTAGCATAAAAACTACTAAAATCACTAATACGCCACTTGATATAAGAATCCACTATTAAATCTTTCTTTTCCTTAGTAACAAAACGATCTGCTTGATTAACCATTGTTTGAAGACGAGAATCAAAATATTGCACATAATCAATAAAGGGAGTTTTCAGATGTAATCCCGGCAAAAATAATAACGGAGAATGATTATTATTACGAAGTACTTTGCCAAAACGTAACAAAATCCCACGATGTCCTTCTTCTACTGTAAACACAGAAAAAGTTAGCAAAAATGCTATTAAACTTAATAAGATAATTAATAAATATTTACGCATTACTTATGCTCTCTATAATTAACTCAACACTACTTAATCCTAGTGATCACTCTATCCTAGAGTGATGAATGTCAATAATTAATATTTTGTTGTCTGGACTGGAATTTAGAGATTCTCAATTTTTCGTGAAACAGAAGAACTGTTATCATGATTCATGTTATTTGTAACAAATTGTGGTACTGACATAATCACTATAGGATGATGAGTTTCATCATTAAATATAAAATTACGAGTATTACCTATTATATGTTCCATAGTTTCAATATACAAACGTTTTTTAGTTACTTGAGGATACGCTTTATATTCTGATAAAATTTGATTAAATTGTATCACTTCACCTTGTGCTTCAAGGATAGAACGAATTTTATAAGCATATGCATTTTCAATAATTCGTTGTGCTTGACCCTTTGATTGAGGTTGTACTTCATTGGCATATGCTTCTGCTTCTCGTATGTATTGTTGTTCATTTTCTCGCGCAGCTATTGCATCATCAAATGATGACTTTACTGCTTCAGGTGGACGTGCTGCTTGGAAATTCACATCTAGTATCCTGAATCCCATATCATATGGAAGGATAGTTTTTTCTAGTTCTCTTTGAGTATCACTACGTATAATAGTACGACCTTCCGTAAGGATAGTATCCATACTATATTTGCTAATTACCCCACGCAATGCACTGTCGGTAGCTTGTCGCAAGCTATCATCAGGATTAGAAACGGAAAATAGATATTTGCTGGGATTAGCCACCCGATACTGTATGTTCATTTCCACATGAACTACATTTTCATCCGAAGTCAACATTGTTCCTGCTGCGGCTAGTTGACGGACAGATTCCACATTAACAGTATGTACGTTATCAATAAATTTTAATTTCCAATTTAAACCTGGTTCCACGATATGATTAAATTTACCAAACCGGGTAATGACCCCACGATCAGTTTCTTGAATAGTATAAAAACCACTGATTATCCAAATAATTAAAGGAATAATTATTAATAGGACACATAGCATTTTTGCTAACGAAAAGTTACTGTACGGATTGTTGATAGAACTTCTAATTAAATTATTTTTAGATCCTAATTTAGAATAAAATTTATAGAATAAATAACCTAATATATTGTCATTAGGATAATTTTTTTTAACATCTTTCATTTCCTTAAAATACACTCTTTTCCAGAAAATGACCATATCTCGAATAGTACATTGAAATTTATCCAACATTATTTTTGTCCTCCACTAGGTATTGGTTAATAATATAATATTTTACTTTTGTTAAAAAGAAAAATGTAATCTAGTTAAAAAGTAAGCCAGAAATTTAATAAATAAGGTTGGTTAAATATTTTATCTAGGAATAATAGGAGAATTATATTGGACCTTTGTTTTACAAAAAAGATCTTCTGGAGATCAAGATATAATAACAAATATATTTTTGGAATCCCAATAATGTTAGAGAGTAATTATTTAGGATGAATATAAATTTTTTGATTAATTTATCTCTCTACTTACTAGTAAGTATTTATTATTACCAATCTTAAGAAGATTATAATCAATATATTTTGATAAATAACCTTGTAATAAAAGAATTATAATTCTTGGTAATGATTTTTAATAATATTCAATACTTTATTACAAGCTAAATCTATACTTAGGTCATTATCTATCCAATAAAGATTTTTTTTTTGCCATTTTTTTAACCAAGTGCACTGATGTTTAGCTAATTGTCGTGTTGCACAGATACCTTGATTAATCATATCTATATAACTTATATTACCTTTAATATAAGACCACATTTGACGATACCCTACACTTCGCATAGAAGGCATCTCTAAATTGAGATCTCCTCTCTCGATTAATTTTTTAACTTCCAGTTCGAAACCATTGTGAATAAAATTTAAAAATCGCTCTTCGATCCTTCTATATAAATTGTGTCTACATGACGGAGCTAGTACAAATTGTACTATCTTATATGGTAAAGTTTTACCAGTTTTTTTCTTCCAGAAGGTTAAAGTTTGTCCGGACAATAAAAAAACTTCTAGTGCTCTTGATAATCTGTGATAGTCATTAGGATGGATAGATTTGGCAGAGATTGGATCTATAATTGATATTTTTTGATAAATATAATTCCAACCTTTTTGGTCTGCTTTCTGTTGAATATATTTGCGTGTAATATAATCAGCGGCTGGTAAGGGAGATAATCCCTCCAGTAAAGCCTTAAAATAAAGCATACTGCCTCCCACAAGTAAAGGCAAATTACCTTGTTGATAAATATTTTTCATTTCTGCTCTAGCTGCAGAACAAAAATTAGCTACTGAATAATATTCAGAAGGATCTTTAATATCTACTAAACGATGCGGAGTATCACGAAGCACTTCTGGAGAAGGTTTAGCAGTTCCTATATTCATCTCCCGATATATGAGAGCAGAATCAACACTGATAATTTCCACCGGAATAAATTTTCGTAAGGCTATAGCTAATTCTGTCTTGCCAGAAGCGGTAGGTCCCATTAAGAAAATAGCAATTTTTGTTGGGTCAATTTTATGCATAAGTTACTTACAAACATTAAGTTTTTTGAATATCATTTCTAGATTTAATCGTTGTAAAAGATCACCAGGAGGATCCTGTACTAAATGAGGGTACAATTTTGCAGTATTCACTAATAAATCACTAGCTTGTGTAATATTCCATTGATTTTCTTTGGCTACTACCTGATTTATAATCCATTTAGCAATTTTAATCACAGAAAATTCGGAGGTATCTGAAATAAAACGTAATAATTCAGGTATCAAGTTACTATGTAATTCGGGTTTTAATAATGGTGCTGGCACGGATCGCAGAATTGCACAATCATTATTACAAACTAAAATAATACCTAATTTTTTCAATATTGTACTATGATGTAATCTTATAATCTCATGGAGATGATTATCTATTTTGAATTGAAAAGGAAAGATAAGTTTTTTGGTCTGAATTGTATTTTTTTCGGGATCTAAATGGTATTGTAACATCAATTTCTTAGCAATAGATAAGGCGATCAGCATAAGTCCATTATTATCTTGTACTAATGCTATGACTTTTTTTAAGATAGTAAGAACGCGACCAAAACTAGAAGAATAATTATAATTGTTATTAACATTCTTGTCGTGCACCTTTTTAGTATTAAAAGGTTTGAAATATAAAGAATTATCTAAAGTTACCCAGTTCGGCGGTGAGGATAAAACCTCTGTTTTTTCTGTAGCATCTTCTTGTGAGAGCAATTGTACTGAAGATGAAAAAGGTAAGATGAATGTATTATTATGCGATGTTATTTTTAGATTTGGATATTGAATGAGAGTATTATTTATTCCTTGGTAAATAAAATCATGTACTAAGCGGGATTTATAAAAGCGCACATCCCGTTTATTTGGATGAACATTAATATCTACCTCTTCGTACTTGATCTCTAGATAAAGTACGAAGTTGATGTTATAGTTTACGCTAATATGATTTTTGGTTTGATTTTGGTAAGCTTTACGAATTGCATTATTCATAAGTCTATTTTGTACTATTCGACCATTAACATAAAAATATCTGAACTCCTGAGAGATAGGAAATATTGATAATTTTGTTATCCAACCATATAATTTCAGATCCTCTTCATGAAAATTAACATAAATATTATTAGAAGCAAATTCTCTTCCACAGATAGCTGCTAGTCTTTTATTCTCTTTAAGAGAATCTTTGATCCGATGATAGTAACGAATTAATTTTCCATTATGTACCAGTTTAATAGCAACATCAAAACGCGCTAAAGCAACACGACGCACCACTTCATCGATATAAGCAAATTCTCTAGTTTCAGTTCTGAGTACTCTTCTCCGGGCAGGAGTATTATAAAAAAGATCTATAATATCCAATGTAGTGCCTATAGGATGAGCGGTAGGTATAATTGGAAGATTAGAATTCGATAGCACGGGATGACCTTCTACATATGTGTAATATGCTATATCATTATTCTCTATGCGAGAAGTTAACTGTAATTTAGATACTGAACATAAACTCGCTAAGGCTTCCCCTCGAAATCCAAAACTTGCGATATTATTTAAATCCTCTACAGTATAAATTTTACTGGTAGCATGATTAACTAAAGCTAATTGAAAGTCTTCTTTATGAAGGCCACATCCGTTATCTCGAATTCGAATTAGCCTAGTTCCTCCTTTTTCAATAAAAATATCTATATTATTAGCACCCGCATCTAAGCTATTTTCTATTAATTCCTTTACCACGGACGCTGGTCTTTCTACTATTTCACCAGCAGCAATTTGATTAATGATCTGGTTAGATAGTTTGTGGATACGCATAGTTTATTATAATAATTATAAATTTTAGTCACTCAGATTAAATCTATTATATCTATATATTCTATTTTATGAAAATTATTGAACAATAATAGGAGGATGAGAATCATCATTAGGATTTTTAGGTATTTATTTTTTAAATTGACAGTGAAATTTTCTTCATCTTTCTTTTCAAAAAGATGTATTACAGTTGACTAACTTAAATATTATTGGTAATAAATCAGAACCTATCATTCCTGTGGTACCAAAGGCAATATATCAGCTGCGGCACCATGTACTATGCATCCTAAAATATCCGCTTTATAAATAGAAAATTGTTGTCCTAAGCAACTGCCAATTATTCCGGATAATATATCTCCCATCACTCCAGTGGCCAGCCCTACATTAACCACATCTGCAATAGCTACTTCACCACTATGACTCGCGATAATCGTGCCTGATCCTTTGAGCACAACTACCCCTCCATAATATTTACCTAGTAATTAATCGGCTTGTAATCTATCTTTTTCTACTTCTGAAATATGCATCTTCAGCAATTTTGCAGCCTCACCACTATGAGGAGTAATAATTTTATTCATTATTATATTAGGATTATTAGCTAAAAACGTTAGAGACTCTGCATCCCATAAGCTGGTTTTATGAGATTGTTTTATTTCCACATGATTTTTACCCAACTTTTTGTCCTAGTCCTGGACCGATAATGATAGTATTGGCCTATTTTATGTACTTCTCCAAAGTATTCCTACTGTATTATTGCACCATTAATTCGGGACAATTCGATACTACCGGAATGAGATTAAACTTATGAGTAATAATTTTAACTAATCCATCTGATCTTAATGCCGCTTTTCCGGTGAGAATAATAGCTCCAACTGTCTCTAAATCTGCCCCAATTAATAGTAACTTACCATGTTGTTCTTTATGCAACGTAGCTATTTTTAGAGGTAATAATTTTTCTGTTAAGCAAGTACTATCCCATCTAGATATTGAGGAATGATGTTGATTCAATCCTACATTAGGATCTAAGCTATGATAATGTAATTTACCTACATATTTTCGGGCTTTTCCTGTTATAAGTCCTGGCTTAATGCCGATAAAAGTTATAGTATGTGCTGCATTAATTACTTCTCTACGTGTCCTGTATCGGCTAGTAATCCCGAAGGGATATCTATTGAAAATAGAGGAGCAGGATGTTGATTATCCCGTGAAATAAGTATTTTATATGTAAATATGGGAATATTATTCATTTCAATGCCTAGTAAAGCATCTATAATGCTATCAACTTTATCTGGAAAAGGAGTATTTGACGAATAGATACTTTCCCCTTTTTTTATCCAATTTAATTGTGCATCTTGATATTTTTGATATTGATTGAATCCCTTATGAAAAAAGGGAGCATAACTTCCCATTACGGTGACAGTAATTCCGGCATTACGGGCTAACTCGGCAATAATATAACCCTTTTGCCCATTAGAACCATTTCCACATAAAATTAGCCAGTGTTGAGAATCCGGACCTAAATTTATAATACAGTCAAATGATACCTTTCCTGCTCGATGCATTAATTCTAATAAAGAAATATGCATTTTTTTTTACTATTTCAGATTTTAGTCCTTCAATCTGATTTGTAATCCAGATATCATCTGGTAACTGAGGAGGATAATAAATCATTACTAAAAATACCAAAATTTTACTTTTAAAATTTAAATCAATTAACATTTAAATGTTACTTACTATACGCTTTAAAAATAAAAGAGCTAAAAATATTGATGGAGCGGGAAACGAGACTCGAACTCGCGACCCCAACCTTGGCAAGGTTGTACTCTACCAACTGAGCTATTCCCGCACCGTATAAAAAACAGTTTAGACTAAAAAATATTTTTCGCAATCTTATTATATTATTTTTATAATTGAATAAAATGTTCTCGATAGTAGGAAAGTTCCGCTACTGACTCACGAATATCTTCAAGTGCTTGATGTTTGGCTCTTTTTTTAAATCCAGGGAGAATGTGAGGTTTCCATCGTTTTACTAATTCTTTTAATGTACTTACATCTAAGTACCGATAATTAAAATAAGTTTCCAGTTCGGGCATATAATGTAGTAAAAACCGACGATCTTGTCCTATGCTGTTCCCACAAATAGGAGAATAATTTTCTGGAACCCATTCTTTTAAAAATTTTAAGGTAGCTATTTCTGCATCACGTTCATTATATTTACTAACCATAACCCGTTCAATCAATCCACTGGCAGTATGGGTACGCATATTCCAATTATCCATTTCTGAAAGTATTCGCTGTGGTTGATAGACAGCTATTACTGGACCTTCAGCCAAAATATTTAGACTAACATCAGTTACTAAGGTAGCTATTTCAATAATTCGATTATTAATCGGATTGAGTCCGGTCATTTCTAAATCAATCCAAATAAGATTATTATGCTTAATACTCATTAAACTCTCTTTTAATTCTTAGATCATAAATTGATGAGTCGGTTATTAATCTTACAAAACTATATTTAGAATTCTAAATAAATATTACATATAAAGATTAATTTTTTGAGCAAAAATAAAAAAATTCTTCTTATAAGAAGAAGCTTTCTTTAAAGAATTTTTCACTCTTTTTTTAAGATTATTTGACTATATAAATACTGAGCAAATTAACACCTATCTATACTAAAAGTTATTACTTGTCTTAATTCTTTAATTTTAAGTGCAATCATAATTAAACGATCTACTCCTAATGAGACTCCGGAACAACGTGGCAATCCTTGTTTGATAGCAGTTAGAAACTTATTATCAATTGGTTGTTTATTTTTTCCTATTATAGTACGAATATTATTGTCACATTCAAATCGGCGACGGTGTTCTATACTATCTGTTAATTCCTGGAAACCATTAGCTAATTCCACTCCTTGGTAATATAGTTCAAACCGTTCTGCTACGCGCTCATCATCCAAATTAATAGTAGCGAGTGATGCTTGAGAAATCGGAAAATTATATATGAAGATAGGTTTTTCAAATTCTACTAATGAAGTTACCAGATGAGACAATAATAATTGTAATAATGTATCATAACTTTCGTTTATAAAATTAGACGAATCTCCAGGGAGTAATTTGACTATTTGTTTTAATTCTTTTATAGGGGTCGCCAGAGGATCAATATTTAGATGTCTAATAAATACATCTTGATAGGATATTTTTTCAGCTATTCCGCAATGAATGATTTTATCTATCAGCTCATTTACTTCATTCATTAATTGATATATATTATATTGTGGACGATACCATTCGAGCATAGTAAATTCGGGATTATGAAGAGGACCTAGTTCTCTATTACGAAAACAATGACATATTTGATATATAGGTCCTATTCCTGCTACTAATAATCGTTTCATGTGATATTCAGGACTTGTTATCAGATATAACTCTTTTTTTGATGTCCTCACACCTGGTTTGAAAAATGTAGTTTGAAAAGAATCAATATGCACATCAGGTACTGTAGCTTGACTAAGCGACGGAGTATCTACTTCTAATATATTTCGATCAGAAAAAAATCTTCTTATAGTCGCTATAATCGATGCTCTGGTGAATAAATTATTTATTGATGCATTGGGTTGCCAAGTATTGTCAACTACATGTTTCATAACTTCTCCTATATTTTTATCCATCGAATTCTTTATAATTTACTTAACACGGGCCACATATTCCCCACTTCGAGTATTGACTTTAACTTTCTCTCCTTCTTGAAAAAAATAGGGAACTTTTATTACTGCGCCCGTACTCAACGTTGCTAATTTATTTCCGGATCCTATAGAATCTCCTTTTAAGGGAGGATTAGTAGATATGATTGTTAACTCCACGAAATTAGGAGGAGTTACTCCTATTGGTTTTCCGTTCCACAAAGTTACTGTATAATCGATATCATTAGACAGCCATCTAATGTTATCTCCTACTGCTTTTATATCTGCAGCTATTTGTTCAAAAGTATTTTTATTCATAAAATACCAAAATGTTCCGTCACTATATAAATAGATCATATCTAAATCTAAAATATCTGCTTTCTCTGCTGTATCCGTAGTTTTAAAAGTTTTCTCAATGAGCTGTCCTGTTAATAACCGACGCATTTTTACACGGACAAAGGATTGTCCTTTTCCAGGTTTGACAAACTCACTATATTCAATAGAATAAGGTTCTCCGTCCCAGATAATTTTGAGACCGGAATAAAAATCATTAGGATGATAAATCATTATAAATACCTATAATTAATTTTGTAAGAGTTTTGTTGGATGAAATATTGTAGACCTGGAAGTACATATTCTCGAGAACTTTGGTTACAACAGCTATCAGATGTTGTTACTGACACTGCCCAATTATTACAAATGTTAAATATCGATCATGAGAATATTCTGAGGGATCAATCACGTAAATTCTTTCCTCTTAGAGTACCACGAACATTTATAGGCCGTATGCGGCACAGTGATCCGTACGATCCCTTATTATTGCAAGTCTTAATAAAATCGCAAGAATTTATTAAAGTTCCTTCCTATTCTAGTGATCCTTTGCAAGAAAGAGATTATATAGTTTGTCCGGGTTTAATACATAAATATCATAATCGAGCTTTATTATTAGTTAAAGGTGGTTGTGCTGTACATTGTCGATATTGTTTTCGGCGCTCTTTTCCTTATCAAGCAAATTCTTTAAACCAAAAGAATTTGCATTCTATATTAGAATATTTACATCGGCACTCCGAAATCGAAGAAATTATTTTTTCTGGTGGGGATCCACTGATGGCAAAAGATTATGAATTAAAGAGAATAATTTCTAAATTAGAAAATATAAGGCATTTAAAACGATTAAGAATTCATACTCGTCTGCCTGTAGTAATTCCATCTCGGATTACTCAAACTTTATGTCACATTCTAGAGAATGCGAAATTTCAAATAATCTTAGTGACTCATATTAATCATCAGCAAGAAATTGATCATACTTTCCCATCCCAGATGGAGTCTTTAAAAAAAGCAGGAGTTACTCTTCTTAATCAAAGTGTTTTGCTACGTGGAGTTAATGATAGTAGCGAGAAATTAGCTGCTCTAAGTAATGCTCTTTTTGATATAGGAATTTTACCTTATTATTTACATATGCTAGATCAAGTAGAAGGATCTGCTCATTTTTTTGTTTCAGAAGAAAAGGCACAAGCAATTATGCGTAATTTATTTTCCCGGTTATCTGGTTATTTAATACCAACTCTTATACGAGAAGTTAATGGAAAAAAAAGTAAAATTCCTGTTGATCTAAATTTTAGATAAACCGACTTTATTTATCACGAATAATAATATATTTAGCTACGGCTTGTAATGTTGTGGTATTTAAAGATTTCAGGTTACTTAGAGCATCTAAAGCTTCGTTATATAAGGACTGTAATTCTTGTTTGGCATTTTTTAGTCCTAAATTAGAAGGATAGGTACTTTTTTTTAAATATTGATCGGATCCTGGTACCTTACCCATAATATTTATGTTACCTACTACATTCAGTATATCATCTTGAACTTGAAATGCTAACCCAATAGCCTTAGCATATCTCTCTAAGGCAGGAAACACCTCGAAATATTTATCTGAAGTTAATGCTCCTAAACGTATAGCGGCTCTAATAAGAGAACCGGTTTTATGTAGATGTATACGAGCTACCGACTCTTTAGTTATATCTTGACCGGTGGATTCTAAGTCAAATGCTTGTCCCATACACATACCAGAAACTCCACTCGCATTTGATAATTCTCTAATCATTTCTAGTCGAGTGGCTATACTAACTCCAGGCATGGGACTATTAGATAAAATTGTAAATGCTAAAGTTTGCAGTGCATCCCCAGCTAAAATGGCATTTGCTTCTCCAAATTTTACATGGCATGTTGGTTGTCCACGCCGTAAAATATCATTATCCATAACTGGTAAGTCATCATGAATTAATGAATAAGCATGAATACATTCAATAGCCACAGCGGGTACATCTAAACAATCGTTATGGACCTCTAACATTTCACCAGTAGCATAAACTAAAGTAGGGCGCAGTCTCTTTCCACCTGTTAACACGCCATATTTCATGGCCTCAACTAATTGGGTTGTTTGAAAAGGAATGTCTTTCATAAAACGACGTAATGCTATATTACTACGTTGATTATATGATTTTAATAATGAACCATTCATTTTTCTAATTTATTATCAGGAGTAAAATGTGATAAGATAGGATCATTATCTTTATTAAGTAATACTTGAACTCTTTGTTCCGCTTCTTGTAATGTCTGTTGGCTGATTCTGGCTAATTGTACCCCCTTCTCAAAAGCTGAAATGGCTTCTTCTAGTGGTAATTCTCCATTTTCTAAATATACCACTATTTCTTCTAGCTGCTGAATAGCAGCCTCAAAAGTCAGAGACTGATAATTATTCTCTTTATGCATAATAATTTTGTTGAGATGATTTTAATCTAGATAAATTTTACTTAGCAATAATCATAAAAGCTAGCTCAAATCTATATATTTTTGCTATTTTCCAATACAGAAACTAGAAAATATTTGAGTTAAAAGATCTTCAGTAGTATATTCTCCTGTAATCTCATTTAATGATTGATGACACCATCGTAATTCCTCTGCCAACAATTCTTCACAATGAGTGGTAAAAAAAATTTTTTTACCGTTTTCTATATAATGAATAGCTTTTTTTAAAGATTGTAAATGTCGGTGGCGAGCGAGGAAATTTCCTTCACTTACGCTATTAACTATTAGATTCTGTTTTAGATGATTACATAACAACTTTATTCCCTCTCCTGTAAGCACCGAAAGACTGATCACTGTTTGACCTAGCAATTCTGTAATTTGAGATGGCATGCCTATTAAATCAATTTTATTTTTTACTATAGTAACCGGTACCTGTTTTGAATACTGATCAAGAAAATTTTTTATTGTTTGTCTACTCTGATCATTATCCCGGCTATCTACCATAAAAATAATATGATCGGCTATTTTTGTTTGTTCCCAAGCTCGGGCAATACCTATTTGTTCGATAATATTATTCGTTTGATGTATACCTGCAGTATCAATAATTTTTATGGATATTCCATCCAGATTGATAATTTCCTGTAAAACATCTCTAGTAGTACCTGCTACATCGGTGACAATAGCTGTATCGTGGCCAGTAAGAACGTTAAACAGACTCGATTTTCCTACATTAGGATTACCTAATATTAATACTCGCTTACTATCTCGTATTATACTTCCCTGAAAAGAATTATTATGTACTTCATTTAGGTGAATGAGAATATTATTTAACTGATTTTCAATATCTGAAATATTGACATTATAAACATTTTCATTAGGAAAATCTATGTTAGATTCTAATTTTACACGTAAATCAGTTACTACTGCTACTAAGCTATAGATTAAATTTGAAAATTTTCCTTGCAAAGAATTCAAAGCAGCTCGGGCTGTTTCTTGATTAGTGGCATTAATAAGATCTTCTATAGCTTCAGCTTGTGTTAAATCAAGTTTTTTATTAAAAAAAGCACGCTCGGTAAACTCGCCGGGCTTTGCCAGTCGTACCTGTGAAATGGTAGTTATTCTTTTTAATAATATATCTACTATTATAGGACTACCATGACAATGAAATTCTAAGACATCTTCACCTGTAAAAGAATTGGGCGCAGAAAACCATAATACCATCCCTTTATCTATAATATTACCTTCTTCATCATAAAACTCTCTATAATGAGCCTGTCTAGATGCTGAAGGTAATAATCCTAAAACTTTATGTGCTACTAAAGTGGTGTGTATTCCCGAAACTCGAACTATACTAATACCTCCACGTCCTGGAGGAGTAGCTTCAGATACTATAGTTTCATTAAATTTCATTACCTACTGTGGACCTTATAATAATCAATTATTTATATGTATTTCTTTATTATTTGGCATCCGATCTTGTTTTTGATTGATACTATAAGAGATACGGATCTGTTGTAAGATAGTTAATAAATTACTTACTATATAATATAAGACTAATCCGGACGGAAACCAAAAGAAAAAAATGCTAAATATAATTGGTATATATGTTAAAATTTTTTGCTGTTTAGGATCAGTTATGGTATTGGGAGACATTTTTTGTAGAAAATACATTGTAATACCCATGCCTATAGGTAAAATATAATAAGGATCATGTGCAGAGAGATCATGAATCCATAAGATAAATGGGGCTTGTCGTAGTTCTACTGAATTTATCAACATATTATAAAGGGCAAGAAAAATAGGCATCTGCATCATTAAAGGTAGACATCCTCCTAAAGGATTGACTTTTTCAGATTTATATAACGCCATTATTTCTTGAGATAAACGATATTTATCATTACCGATACGATCCCGTATTTCCTGTATTCTAGGTTGTAGAAGTCTCATTTTTACCATTGATGTGTACTGTGCTTTAGTGACAGGATACATAATCACTCTCACTATGCAAGTTATTAAAATAATTGCAAATCCCCAATTTCCTATAATTTTATGGATCAATTTCAATAATTTAAAGAGAGGTTGAGATATAAACCATAACCATCCATAATCCACAGTAAGATCTAAATATGGAGCGACTAAAGCCATTTGATCTTGCAGTCCGGGTCCCACCCAGAGAGTAGCTGATAAAAGTTCTTTTTGATTAGGATGGATGGTAATGGGTGTAGATTTAGAACCTACACTGACTATATTATCTTTTTCTTTCACAGTATAAAATTTATTTATTCCTCTAGTATGTGGAATCCATGCCGTTATGAAATACTGTTGTAACATAGCTATCCAACCTTTATAAGTTCTAATATCTAAATTGGTATTATTACTTATCTTATTAAATTTATATTTAACGTATTTTGCTTTATCGGTAGAATATGCTACTCCACGGTAAGTTTGTATATTCCAGTGGCTATGATGTTTGAGGCTCTGTGGTAATTGAATAGATTGTTTTAGTTTACCGATTAAAGATACTTCTATCGAAGCATTAGAATTGTTAGTAACTAAATAATCAATATCAATGGAATATTGTTGTCGATGTAAAACAAAAATTTTTTTATATAGAATTCCTTTATTTTCCCAAATTAAGGGAATCTGAATTGTGTTCTGGCCAGGTTTTAAAACAAAGTGATTAGAAGTAGTCTTATATAGAGCATTATTTTGATCTATAACTAAATTTTGAAAACTATTTGGGTATTTAACAGCCACTAATAATTTGCTGTGTGCCTGATATAGAAAAGTGGAGGTAGTATCTAGAAGTTTAAGGGGATTTTTGATAACTGAACTTTCTGGAAATCCTAATAACTTAGCTTGAATTACATTTCCTCCCTTAAGAGAAATGCTTAATTCTAAAACATCTGTTTGTACTGTTATTATTTTTTCTGGTGGATCCAGATGATGTGTTATTTGTATGTTTTTATTATTTTTCCACTGGGGTTGCGTATGTGGATGTTCTACATACCAAATTTGACAAATTTTAACAGAAATCAGCAAAAATGCCATAAAAATTAAATTTCGTTGTAAATCCATCATAAAAATATCTCTAGTGGTTATTTATTTTAGGTACATCCTTACCACCTGCTGTCAAAGGATGACATCTCAATATACGTTTTACTGTTAACCAACTGCCTTTGATTACTCCTAATTGACTTATAAC
>JBAPLS010000012.1:0-55420 GCA_037083765.1 Candidatus Dasytiphilus stammeri | reverse complement strand
CTAATTCTACCGCCAGTAAATCCACACTCCATATAGGAGATGAACTTATTAAAGTCAATGATCATTATTTTACAAACTGGGTAAGTTGATAAATTTCTCTCGTCATCATACTCATGATAAAATTATCCTCTTAGTTAAAAGACAAGGTAAGATTATATCATTATCCCTAATACCATCATCTGTTCGTAGATGGCCATGGAATTATGAGCCAGGATTTTATGGAGTTCTTCCGTCTGTAGTTTCCTTAAATTATCCATATACAAATATGATCCGTAAATATGATCCCTTGACATCAATGGCTATTGCTGGCAAAACTGTATGGCAGTTATCTAAGATAACAATACGCATGATGAAAAACATCGTCATAGGAAATATTAAAGTGAGTAATATTAATGGTCCTCTTTCAATTGCTCAAGGAGCAGGAATTTATGCCAAATATGGCTGTCTATCTTATTTAAAATTTATAGCTTTAATTAGTATTAATATTGCAATAATTAATTTATTGCCCGTTCCAGGAGTAGATGGAGGGTATCTTTTTTTTATTATACTGGAAAAATTAAAAGTCCTTCCGTTATCAGAAATATATTATATTTGGAGTTATCGAATTGGCTCAATTTTATTGATGTTAATTATGGTAATAGCTATAGTTAATGATGTAACTCGTTTTTTAAGCGTTTCTTAGAAAAGAGATGAATTTATTCAAATTCATTGGCAAATTCATCAATAGCAAGAAGAAAAAAAAATTTTGCATTGTCTTGTTATTGTTTTTTAGTCCCAAGGTAATTGGTAAAGATGGTTTTGTGGTAGAAGAACTCTATTTTCAAGGATTACATCGAATTACGGTTAAGGAAGCCTCAATTAGTTTACCCATTCGTAGTGGAGATCTAATAACAAGACAAGATATTAGTAACACTATTCGTGCTTTGTTTTCCTCCAGACAATTTAATGATATTCAGATATTACGAGTAAATAATATTTTAATACTTAAGGTACAAGAACGTCCGCTCATAGCTAGTATAAAAATTTATGGTAATCACCATCTGAGTACTAAAAAAATTATGAAATATTTAGATCAACAAGGAATTCAAGAAGGGGCTCTTTTTGATCCATATTTATGGACTCTAATAGAAGAAAATTTTGAAGACTACTATTATAACAATGGAGAATTTACTGCTCATATCAAGGTTATTGTTAAATCATTACGTCATCAGCGAGTCGGTATAAGAATAGTATTTAGTGAAGGTAAAAGCGCGATAATTAATAATATTAATATATTAGGGAATACATCATTTTCTGATAAAAAATTGACCGGATATTTAAAACGTCAAGAAAATATTTTCGTGTGGCAATGGTTTGTAAGAAAATCTCAATATGAGAGAACTCGTTTAATACAGGCTCTAAAACATTTAAGTAATTTCTATCTGGATAGAGGTTATGCACATTTCTACATTGCTTCCACTCAAGTCTTCTTTACTCCACAGACTCAATTAGTGGATGTTACTATCTTCCTTCATGAAGGAAAACGATATAAAATTAACAAAGTTATTATTCACTGCTGTGATGTAATAATTAATCAATTAAAGTGTCATAAACAATTTCTTATTAAGCAAGGAGTAGGCATTCGGAGGGGAGAATGGTATAAAAGAGAAAAAGTTTTTATCTTAGAAAGTTACCTAAGAAAAATTTTAAAAGGTTATGGCTATGTGTGGCCTACTATAAACACGAATTTAAAATTCAATGATCTAAATCATTCAGTGCAAGTATGGATCAATGTTATAGGAGGTCAACAATATGATATTGAGAAAGTTTTTTTCAAAGGAAATTATATTACAGATAATTTGTTTTTACGACATAAAATTGGTCAATTCGAAGGGACAAGATATAATGGTAATTTAATAGAATATAGTCGAGATTTACTAGAGAGTACAGGTTATTTTAAAAGTGTAAATATCATCCCTACTCCGGTTTTAGAAACCGATGATAAAGTTGATCTTTTATATAAATTCCATGAAATCAAGACGGCCGGAATTATTAATTTTGGAGTTTCATATAGCACTGAAGGAAAAGTAGATTACCAAACCTTTTTACACCAAAAAAATTGGCTGGGAGAAGGATATAAAGTAAATTTTGGAGGTATCAAAAGCAACTATAAGATCCATGCCGAAATGACAGTAACAAATCCACTCTTTACTATTAAAAATCTGAAGGTTAGTAAATATATTTACTATACCAATATTTTTAGAGATTATAATGAGACTAATTTTACTGAATATAAATACTCTCATAGAAGTTATGGTTTTGAGGAAAATATTGCATATCCAGTATGGCGGAGAAATTTCGTGAATGTAGGAATAGGTTTTAATCATAATGATATATCAGATATATCGCCACAATTAACTATTTGGAGATATTTATCTTCTCTCAGTAAGACTCCTAACTTAATTTATAGATTACATACTGATAATGTTAGTGATAATAATTTGAGTTTTAAATTAGGGTTGGCATATTCGAATCTCCTCGAAAAAGAATTTCCTAAATATGGAAATGATACTCAACTAAACGAAAAATTTTATCTTCCTTTTTCGCTGGCTGCTTATTATCAAATAATATTTGATACAGTACAATATATTCCTCTCAGTATAAAGATAAATAATAAGATGATTTTATTAGTACAAAGTCATATGGGATATAGCGGCGAATTTGGGGAAAATAATCCTTCTTTATTTTTAAATTTTAATGTAGGAGGTCTCAGTTCTCTACGGGGTTTTAAAGTCTATTCAGTGGGACCAAAAATTACTTATTATGATACCGAAGAACATTTTTGTGGAGATGATACACAGATCTGCAGTTCTCACGAGGGAAGAGGAGGCAATATTATGACTATTGGTAGTATTGAATTATTCATGCCTCTAAAAAGTTGGCTAGGATTTATGCGTTCTTCAATATTTATTGATTTTGGAACTGTTTGGGATCAAAAATCATCTAATCTCTTCTCCACTCAACCATACAATATTAGAGATTATAGTGATCCTAATAGAATATTAGTATCCACGGGAATATCCTTTAAATGGAATTCTCCCTTAGGTTCAATATTATTATCTTATTCTCAGCCTCTCAAAAATAACCGAGATGATAGAATAGAAAAATTTCAGTTTAGCTTAGGTACCAGTTGGTAAAGATATGATTAAAAAAACTACATATTTAATGTAAGTTAACAACTATTCTAACCATAAAATTATTTATAAGGATTTTTATAACAATGAAAGTATATCCTAAAGTGTTAATACCCATGTTATTTAACTTAATATTTTTTTCTCCTACTATACAAGCTGCAAACTTACTCAATAAATTTGCGGTAGTAAATATAGGACAAATTTTTCAACAGTTACCACAAATGGAAGTTATTTCAAAAAATCTAGAACAAGAATTTAAAGAGAGAGCAAGTGCATTAGAAAATATGGCGGTCAATTTAGATACTAAATCCCACCAACTACAAGGAAATAGTTTAATTAATTCTCAGAAACATAAAGAATTAGAGCAAGAATTAATACTTCAACGTAAAGCATTTGCCGCTAAAATTGAAGATTTTGAAAACGATAAACATCGTCGACAATGGGAAGAACAAAATAAAATTATTAATATGATTCGAACAGCGGTAGAACAAGTAGCTCATAATGAGAAATATGATGTGGTATTAGATTCTAATATAATTCTTTATGCCGATAATATCCCTGATATTACGGAACAAGTGGTAAAAGAAATCAAATAATAATTATAAAATTACTAGGAGTAGTTTAAATATTAATTTAATAAATTAAATTTCTAATAGTGAGAAGTGCTGATTGAGAATAAAATTAGTTAACTGAATATTTCAATATTAAGATAATGTTATCATTAATAAAAGGTGGATGAGTTAAAGAATTTGAAGATCAATAGTATCCTAGATGAGATGATTGACTAGACCTGAAATCTAAATTTTCTGATCTTCTTTTCATAAAAAAGATAAGCAGAATTATATTCTGGTATAATATATCCTATCAGGCAGCATTGTTTTGACTATACTTGACTTTAAAGTCAGACAATATTTTTATTGATGTCAAATACTTATAAGTAAGAACAATAAATTTTAAGGGAGTGCATGGAAGAAATTTTACAACTCTTACCACATCGTTATCCTTTTTTACTTATTGATCGAATTTTATCATACTCAGAAGAAAATATTGTAAGCGCAGTAAAAAATATTTCTTTAAATGAAGTATATTGTCAAGGTCATTTTCCTAATCAACCTATTTTCCCCGGGGTATTAATACTTGAAGCTATCGCTCAAGCTGCAGTAATATTATTAAAAAAAAAAAGTATTCGACGCTTGCCTAATGAAATTTATTATTTAGCCGCCATTGATAAAGCTCGATTTAAACGTCTCGTTTTACCAGGAGATCAATTGATTTTACAGGTCCAACTTATCCAAACTCGCTTTAGTTTATCAATTTGTCACGGTATTGCTCACGTTCATAATGAAGTAGCATGCGAATCCTCAATGAAATTGATTCGTAAATTATTATAATTAGTACAAAAATCACGAAATACAAATCCGAAATATATTTTTCGCATGATATTTATATTTTCCAATGACCAGTACGATGCTGATAATTATTACTTTTTATTACATTTTTCTTCTGCTTGAAAAAAATAAAAATTTTCGATAATAAATATGAAATTCATCAGAAAAATATTAATTAATAATGATCAAAATTACTGCTAAAAAGGATTGTATGCTAGATAAAATTGTTATCTTATTTTCTTTTTTTAAAAGAGAAACTTATGAGGTCTCCACGTTTTATACATTTGCATATTCACAGTGAATATTCTCTTCGAAATGGTTTAGCTAAAATTCAGCTTCTAGTTAATAAAGCAGCAAAATTAAAAATGGCGGCTCTTGCTTTAACAGATACCAGTAATATGTTTGGCTTAATCAAGTTCTATAAATTAGCACGTCGAGCGGGTATTAAACCTATTTTAGGGAGTGATATAAAAATAACTCATCCTTTCCTCGAACAGGAAATTTGTAATCTTACTGTATTAGCTCTTAATAATACAGGATATAAAAATCTTATGAAAATAATTTCTGATTCTTATCAAAATGGATATGATAAGGCAGGACCTCTCATAAAGAGAGAATGGTTAGAAAAATATGCGGAAGGAATATTATTACTAGGCGGAGTTAACGGTGATATTGGTAAAGGCTTAATCCGAAGAAATAAGACCGTGGTAAAAGAATGTGTGAAATTTTATAAAAAAAATTTTCCAGATCGATTTTATCTTGAATTAGTACGTACGGGACGAGAAAAAGAAGAGGAGTATTTACAAGCGGCCCTTAGGTTAAGTGTGCAAAATAATATTCCTATAGTTGCTACAAATGAAGTGTGTTTTCTTGATCCTTCGGATTTTGAAGCTCACGAAATACGAGGAGCTATTTATCATAGTTTGACCCTTCATGATTCTAAACGTCCTCGCGAATATAGTGTGCAGCAATATCTTCGCACTGAAGAGGAAATGTGTTGTTTATTTGACGGTCTGCCTCAAGCACTAGAAAATAGTGTAGAAATAGCTAAACGTTGTAATGTGACTTTATCTATAGGAGCCACTTATTTTTTACCACAATTTCCTACGAAAAATATTAGTATAGAAAATTATTTAGTCGTTCAATGTCAACAAGGTCTCGAAAAACGTTTAGAAGAATTCTTCCATGATCCAATAGAACGTAATAATAAACGTCCAATATATAATGCTCGTTTAAGGACGGAATTGAAAGTAATTAATCAAATGAAATTTGCCGGATATTTTCTCATTGTTATGGAGTTTATTCAATGGGCTAAAAATAAAGGAATTCCAGTAGGACCAGGACGAGGTTCAGGAGCTGGGTCATTAGTAGCATACACATTAAATATCACTGATATAAATCCCTTAGCATTTGATTTGTTATTTGAACGTTTTCTTAATCCCGAACGTATTTCTATGCCGGATTTTGATATTGATTTTTGTATGGAAAAACGTGATTTGGTTATAGAACATGTAGCAGATAAATATGGAAGACATTGTGTATCACAAATTATAACTTTTGGAACAATGGCAGCTAAAGCTGTTATTCGAGACGTAGGAAGAGTGCTGGGTCATCCTTATGATTTCGTAGATCGAATTGCGAAACTAATTCCGGTAGAACCGGGTATTACTTTAGACAAATCTTTTGCTCTAGAACCGAGATTAGCGGAAATCTATAATACAGATAAAGAAGTGAAGATTTTAATAGAACTGGCGCGTAAATTAGAAGGTGTCATGAGGAATGTAAGTAAGCATGCTGGTGGTGTAGTTATTGCACCTACCATAATAACTGAGTTGACACCTATTTACTGTGATGAAAATGGACAAAATCAAGTTACACAATATGATAAAAATGATATTGAAGATATAGGGTTAGTAAAATTTGATTTTCTAGGATTACGAACCTTAACAATCATTAATTCTACTGTAAATCTTATAAGATCCCGACCTAAAAGTTTAGATCAATTATTTATTGATCTTAAATCAATTCCTTTAAATGATCCTCAAACATTTGTTCTCTTACAACAAGCTGAGACTACAGCCATTTTTCAACTAGAATCTCCGGGAATGAAAAAGTTAATCAAAAGATTAAAACCCGATTGTTTTGAGGATCTCATAGCTTTAGTAGCTTTATTCCGTCCTGGACCATTACAATCCGGCATGGTAGATAATTTCATTAATCGTAAACACGGACGAGAACTAATTTCATATCCTGATCATTGCTGGCAACATTCATCCCTCCAAAACATATTAAAGCCTACTTACGGGATTATTCTCTATCAGGAACAAGTAATGAAAATAGCCCAAGTTCTTGCGGGTTATACGCTTGGAGAAGCAGATTTGCTTTGTCGTGCGATGAGTAAAAAAAATCCTATAGAGATGTCTAAACAACGTTCTATTTTTCGAACTGGAGCGAGTAAAAAAGGAATTGATGACGTTTTAGCTATGAAAATATTCGATATATTAGAAAAATTTGCTGGATATGGTTTTAATAAATCACATTCTGCCGCTTACGCATTAATTACTTATCAAACTCTATGGTTAAAATCACACTTTCCGGCTGAGTTTATGGCTGCAGTTATGACTTCGGAAATAGATAATACTGAAAAAGTTGTTCGTTTAGTTCAAGAATGTTGGCGCATGGGCCTAAAAGTATTACCACCAAATATTAATCAGAGCTGCTATCATTTTTCTGTTAATAAAAAAGGAGAAATAATATATGGGCTAGGAGCTATTAAAGGAGTTGGATATGCCACTATTCATGCTATTCTTGACTCAAGAAAAAGAGGTGGAAAATTTTCCGATTTATATGATCTATGTACACGTACTGATAATAAAGATCTTAATCGTCGTTTACTAGAAAAATTAATTTTATCTGGAGCTCTAGATGAGCTAGGACCGCATAGAGCAGCTCTGCACATGAATTTAAATTATGTTTTAACAGCATCCAATCAACTTCATAAAACTTCCAAGAGCCAAAAAGAGATGTTTGGGATCTTAGGAGATAAATTTGTTACCGATAATTTATCTAGTAATATTATGCCGTGGAGTGAAATACAGATTTTATCAGGAGAACGAGATACATTAGGAATATATTTCAGTGGCCATCCTCTTAATCCTTTTCTCAAAGAAATATTATTTTATACAGGAGGAATTCGATTAAAAGATATTCAATCCTTTAAAACTGGTAAGCAGATTAAGGTGGCTGGAATAGTAATTTCTTTTCGCACTACAGTCACAAAAGCTGGTACAAGAATAGGAATATGTACTTTAGATGATAAAAGTAGTACTCTAGAAGTAGTATTTTTTGCAAAAATATTAGATAAATATAGACACTGCATAGAAAAAGATAGAATTATAATTGTCAGGGGAAAAATTAATTTTACTGATCTCAGTAGAGATCAAAAAATTTTTATTACCGCTTATGAAGTAAAAGATCTTGATGAAGAACGCATAAAATATGCAAAAAATTTGACTATTTTAATTAAATCTGAACAATGTGACCAATCATTTTTAAGACAGGTACGGCATATCTTAGAGAAACATTCTTCAAAAGTTAAAAAAATAATTCCTGTTTATATTTTATATTATAGTGCCGATCCCTCCCAAGTACAGCCAGTCAAATTAGTGTGTGGATCATCATTGAAAGTGTCCGTAAGTAATCATTTACTTAATGAACTTCGTTCACTATTAGGTGCCAAACATGTTTTTGTTGAATTCAATGAATAATAAGTATTAATTAGTATCATTTCTCAATGGAAAAAAAAATATTATACAATCTTTACTATAATCTTCTAGGATATAGACATTTTCTGGTAGCTTATAGTGGGGGATTAGATTCTACGGTCTTATTACATCAATTAATTCAATTACGTAAATTATGTCCCTACATCCATTTGCGGGCTATTCATATCCATCATAATATTAGTAGAAATGCAGATGCTTGGTTATTGCACTGTCAGCAACAATGTAAAATATGGAATATTCCTCTCTCAATAGTTAAAATCCAAATAAATGTGCAAGAAATAAAAGCACATGGACTAGAATCAGCTTCTAGGCAAGCACGTTATAATGCATGTGATCAAGTACTGGCAGATAAAGAAGTATTGTTAACAGCCCATCATCTTAATGATCAATGTGAAACTTTTTTGTTAGCATTAAAACGGGGGAGTGGTCCTAATGGTTTAGCATCCATGCGGTCTCTAATTAAAATCAGAGATAATAAGACAATTATCCTTCGTCCCATGTTACTCCAAAGTTGGACGCAAATTCATACCTGGGCACAAGTACATCAATTATCCTGGCTCAATGATGAAAGTAATCATGATCTACATCTAGATAGAAATTTTCTTCGCATAAAAATACTTCCCCTCCTTAATGAGAAGTGGCCTTATTTTTATCAAAATGTTGCTCGTAGTGCTAAATTATGTAGTAATCAGGTTAATTTATTATATGAATTATTAACTCCATTACTAACCAGCTTAATACGACCAGATGGATCTCTTCGTATAGATGAGTTACATAAATATAGTGAAGTATATCGTGCTGAGATCTTACGGTATTGGTTAGCTAAGCAAAAAATTATTCCCTCTTATCTACAAATTAAATGTATCTGGAGAGATGTGATATGTAGTCGTCGAGATGCAGATCCTTGTGTAAGAATTGGAAAATATGAAATACGTCGTTTTAGAAACGCCATCTACTGTATTGATCTTCTACCTTCATTAGAAGATATTATTATTCCCTGGGTTTGTCCCTGGAGAACTTTAAAACTTCCCTCTCAATTAGGCAGTCTTCATTTTTATGGAGAAAAGGGTATAAATGTGCGAGCTCCTTCACTCAAAGAATTAAATCATATTACTGTTCGTTTTAAGTCTCCAGAGCGATTTTATCTTTTAGGACGTGATGGTAGTCGTAATATTAAACAAATATGGCAGGAATTAAATGTGCCACCGTGGATGCGACATCGGATTCCATTAATTTTTTATGGTAATAAATTAATTGCTGCCGTAGAATTCTTCATTACTCAGGAGGGAGCACCGCGACAATCTCTTTCCTGGTTCTTAAAATGGAATCAAAAAGATTTTAATCAAGATTAGGATGTTTTTAATTTTTCAATTATAAAGTTAATAATTTGAGAACTATCAATTAATAATTGATTATTAGGATGTAGTTTTCTTGATTTATAGACAATTACATGTTTATCTAAATAGCGGTCACTGACAATAATCATGTGTGGAATACCTATTAATTCCATGTCGGATAACATTATTCCTATATGTTCTTGTCTATCATCAAGAATGATATCAATATTATTAGCAGACAGAGAAAAATAAATATGTTCTGAGAGGATTTTCACTCGATTAGAGTGATGATAATCTATAGGTATAATAGCTACTTGAAAGGGAGCTATAATATTACTAGGCCATATAATTCCACGTTGATCATGAGATTGCTCAATAGAGGCTGCAACTATTCTTGAAATGCCTATTCCATAACAACCCATAAATATATTTTTAAGATATCCATTCTTATCTTGTATTTTTGCCTTCATGGGTAGGGAATATTTCTTTCCTAGTTGGAAAATATGCGCTATTTCAATACTACGATGTAATTTTAAACTTCCCTGTCCATCCGGACTAGGGTCACCCTCTACCACATTCCGAAGATCAGCTATCTTTGGTAATTTTAAATCACGTCTCCAGTTAATACCGAAATAATATTGGTCTTTTACATTGGCTCCCACCGAAAAGTTTTTAAGATCTGCTAAACTTCTATCGGCTATAATAGGAATGGGTAGATTGATGGGCCCTATAGAACTTAGATCTGTTCCTATATATTGACGTAATTCTTTCTTAGTAGCGTAAATTAACGGTTTTGCTACCATATCTATTTTTTCTGCTTTTACTATGTTTAATTCATGATCTCCTCGAATTAATAGTGCTATCCACTTATAATGATTATTTTTTTGTGCCTTTACTATAAAGGTTTTTATAATTTGATCTGCACTCAATAGTAAATTCCCCCTTATGAGGGATAGAGGAGCTAACGTATGATGAGAAGTATCATGAACTTTTGTTCCTAGGTTACTAATAGACTCTGCAAAATCTATTTTTGATACATAATTTGACACATCAGAAAAAACAATAATATTTTCTCCGTGATTGGCTAATACTTGAAATTCATGTGATGTATTACCTCCCATGGATCCAGTATCTGCTTCTACTATTTTAAAATTTAAACCTAATTTTTTGATAATTCTGGTATAAGCATTATACATGTCATTATAAGTTTTTTGGAGACAGTCTGAATTTTCATGGAAAGAATATGCATCTTTCATGATAAACTCTCGGGATCGAATAATTCCATAACGAGGACGAGGCTCATCACGAAATTTAGTTTTTATCTGAAACAGATTAAGGGGTAATTGTTTATATGAATTCACTTGATAACGGATTAAATCGGTAATACACTCCTCGTGAGTAGGGGATAACACTAAATGACGTTTTTTTCGGTCCACAAAACGCAATAATTCTGCTCCATAAGATTCTAATCTTCCACTTTCTTGCCATAACTCCGCAGGCTGAACTATAGGCAGAGATACTTCTAAGGAACCAATCTTACTCATTTCTTCTCGGACAATATTTTCAATTTTTTTTAGAACACGTACTCCGGTAGGTAACCAAGTATATAATCCAGATGAGATTGATCGAATCAATCCACCTCGGATCATTAATTGATGACTGATAATTTCTGCATCTTTAGGTTTTTCCTTTAAAGTGAAAAGTAAATATTTACTAGTCCGCATAATATTTATGATAACCGACCGATACCAACTAAATGTCCAACACTAGATTAATCATCTCTTTTATCATTACTGTTACTCTGTAACAGTTCAGATAATGTAACAGCTGCCACTTCTTCTGTTCTGATTTTTGGAGAAGTTTGCAGAAAATTGATTTCGTTATTGTTCTTCTTTGCACGTAAATGTAATCTGTCTTGATGATAAGCATAACCAGTACCAGCTGGAATTAAACGTCCAACAATAACATTTTCTTTTAAACCCCGTAGTTCATCTTGTTTTCCCGCTACGGCGGATTCTGTCAATACTCGAGTAGTTTCTTGAAAAGAAGCAGCCGAAATAAAGGACTCTGTAGCTAGAGAAGCTTTAGTTATTCCTAATAAATCCCGCGTATATTTTGCCCCTTGTTTTCCTTTTTTATGTAATTGATCATTAATCATTTTTACACGAGAGTATTCTATTTGCTCTCCTTCTAAAAAGGCAGTATCACATGGTTTTGTGATGGTCACTTTTCGTAACATTTGACGTACGATTACTTCGATATGCTTATCATTAATTCTTACTCCTTGTAAACGATAAACCTCTTGAACTTCATTAGTTATATATTTGGTTACTGCCTGTATGCCACGTAATCGAAGAATATCATGTGGTGATTCGACCCCATCCGATATAATGTCTCCTATTTCTACTTGTTCACCTTCAAGTACATTTAATTGTCTCCACTTAGGAATCATTTCTTCGTAGGGTAATTCACTCTCATCGAGAGGTGTTATAATGAGACGACGTTTACCTTTAGTTTCTTTGCCAAAAGATATTATCCCACTTTTTTCAGCTAAAATAGCGGCATCTTTTGGTCGTCGTGCTTCAAATACATCCGCTACACGTGGTAATCCTCCCGTAATATCTTTAGTCCCGCCTGTTTCTTGTGGAACCCTAGCTAATGTATCACCGGCACTAACCCATACATTATCCTCAAGTTGTATAATAGCTCTTCCAGGTAAAAAATATTGGGCAGGTATATCTTTTTTGCCCGGGAGCAATACTTCTTCTCCCTTGTTATTAACTATTTTTATTGCGGGACGTAGTTCTCTTCCGAACGCAGGGCGTTCAGAAGGATCTAATACTACTATAGAACTTAAACCAGTTAAATCGTC
Organism: Candidatus Dasytiphilus stammeri; assembly: GCA_037083765.1. GTDB lineage: Bacteria > Pseudomonadota > Gammaproteobacteria > Enterobacterales > Enterobacteriaceae > Dasytiphilus > Dasytiphilus stammeri_B. Next base: position 42,865 of record JBAPLS010000012.1, on the reverse strand, counting down.
TGTTTGTCGCAGAATGGTCTGTCCTTCAATCAAATCCATTAATTTAATAAAACCATCTACTTCAGTAATCACTGGCATAGTATGAGGATCCCAGTTAGCTACTATTTCTCCTGTCTGCACCATATTACCATCTCTTTTGGTCATAATTGCTCCATATGGAACTTTATAACTTTCTTGGATCCGATTAAATTTATCTATTATTTGGAGTTCTACATTTCGGGTAGTAATCACTAACTTTCCATGGGGAGTTTGCACTGTTTTAGCATTAACTAACTTAATCCATCCCGGATGTTTAATTTCAATACCAGATTCTGATGCAGAACGAGAAGCGGTTCCACCGATATGAAAAGTGCGCATAGTTAACTGGGTGCCGGGTTCTCCAATAGATTGGGCTGCTATTACTCCTATTGCTGCTCCTTTATTCACTAATTCTCCCCGAGCTAAATCTCTCCCATAACAGTAAGCACATACACCGAAGGCAGTTTCACAGCTTACTACCGAACGTACTTTAACAAAATCAATCGAATTAACTTCTAAAAGTTTACATAACTTTTCATTAAGTAATGTATCCCGTGATATTAAAATATCACCTGTTGAGTTAAGTATATTGCCTGCAGTTACTCTACCTAATACTCGATCTCGTAGAGATTCTTTTACTTCTCCTCCTTCTATTATGGAAGTGATTAAAATTCCCTCTGTAGTACCACAATTATCTTCCGTTACTACTAAATCCTGTGCCACATCTACTAATCGACGCGTTAAATATCCTGCATTTGCTGTTTTTAAGGCTGTGTCTGCTAACCCTTTCCGTGCTCCATGGGTAGAAATAAAATATTGAAGTATATTGAGACCTTCACGAAAATTAGCAGTAATAGGAGTTTCAATAATTGATCCATCTGGTTTAGCCATTAAACCACGCATACCAGATAACTGTCTAATTTGTGCTGCGGAACCTCGAGCACCCGAATCTGCCATCATAAAAATATTGTTAAATGAATTTTGTTGTTCTTTTTCCCCAAAACTATTTATGACTCTTTCGGGAGAAAGAGTTTTCATCATAGCTTGAGCAACTTTTTCATTAGCTAATGTCCATATATCTATAATTTTATTATATCGTTCTCCTGTTGTCACTAATCCGGATTGAAATTGCATTTGAATTTCTGCCACTTCTTTCTCTGCTTCACAAATAATTTCCTCTTTATTACTTGGTACTATCATGTCATCAATTCCTACCGAAGCCCCGGAACGAGCAGCATAGGTAAAGCCTGCATACATCACCTGATCTGAGAAAATAACGGTAGCTTTTAATCCTAAAATCCTATAACAGGTCTTTAACAGTTGGGATATAGCTTTTTTGCCTAAGGGCTTATTAACCAGAGCAAAAGATAATCCTTTAGGTACAATCATCCAAAGAATAGTTCTACCGATAGTAGTACTAATTAAATTAGTTTTAGCACTTAATTGTCCTTCGGAATTCTTTTGATATTCGGTAATTCGTACGGTCACTCTAGCATGTAAATCTGCTATTCCTTCTCGATATATATGTTCGGCTTCTTTAGCATTACTTAACACCATCCCTTCTCCCTTAGCATTAACTTTATCTATCGTCATATAGTATAATCCTAAAACTACATCCTGAGATGGAACCATAATAGGTTCGCCATTTGCTGGGGATAAAATATTATTAGTAGACATCATGAGGGATCTAGCCTCTGATTGGGCTGCTAAAGTTAATGGTACGTGTACCGCCATTTGATCACCATCAAAGTCCGCATTATATGCGGCACATACTAAAGGATGTAGCTGAATTGCTTTCCCTTCAATCAGGAGAGGTTCAAAGGCTTGAATGCCAAGTCGATGTAAGGTGGGTGCTCTATTGAGCAATACCGTATGGTTCCGAATCACTTGCGCTAAAATATCCCATACTATTGCTTCTTCACGTTCAACCATTTTTTTAGCAGTTTTGATGGTAGTGGCAAAACCTTGTTTTTCTAATTTACCATAAATAAAAGGTTTAAATAATTCTAGAGCCATTTTTTTCGGAAGGCCACATTGTTGCAGACGTAAATATGGTCCTACTGTTATGACAGATCTTCCAGAGTAATCGACACGTTTTCCTAATAAATTTTGCCTAAATCTTCCTTGTTTACCCTTTATCATCTCGGTAATAGATTTAAGCGGACGTTTGTTGGAACCCACAATGGCTCTTCCTCGACGGCCATTATCTAACAAGGCATCCACTGCTTCTTGCAGCATACGTTTTTCATTCCGCACAATTATATCTGGAGCTGATAATTCCAAAAGACGTTTTAATCTATTATTACGATTAATAACGCGCCTATATAAATCATTAAGATCAGATGTAGCAAAACGTCCTCCTTCTAAAGGCACTAAAGGTCTCAAATCAGGAGGTAAAACTGGTAATACAGTTAATATCATCCATTCCGGTTTATTTCCTGAATTGAGAAAAGATTCTAATAAATTAATGCGTTTCGTAATCTTTTTGCGTTTATTTTCCGAGGAAGCCGAATGCAAATCTTCAATTAACCGCTCGCACTCTTGTTGAAGATTAAGATTTTTTAACAAATATTGAATTGCTTCTGCTCCCATTTTAGCTTCAAATTCATCTCCAAATTCTTCTAGAGCATCTAGATATTGTTCTTCGGTTAAAATCTGTCGACGTTCAAGATTAGTCATTCCCTCTTCTACAATCACATAGGATTCAAAATAAAGTACTCGTTCAATATCTCGAAGAGGCATATCAAGTAATAATCCGATACGTGAGGGTAAAGATTTTAGAAACCAAATATGTGCAGTAGGAGAAGCTAATTCTATATGTCCCATTCGTTCACGACGAACTTTAGTGTGTGTTACTTCAACACCACATTTTTCACAGATTATTCCTCGATGTTTAAGACGTTTATATTTTCCACATAAACACTCATAATCTTTTATGGGACCAAAAATTCGTGCACAAAATAGTCCCTCTCGTTCCGGCTTAAAGGTACGATAATTAATGGTTTCTGGTTTTTTTACTTCTCCATAAGACCAGGAACGGATTATATCAGGAGAAGCTAAAGAAATTTTTATTGAATTAAACTCTGTTTGATTTTGTGCTTTGAGTAATTTAAGGAAATCTTTCACAAATTAGCTCCTATATGGTGAAAGGAGTGAAGCAGATTACGAATACATAAATAAAATTACTTAATTGGATCTCAATATTTATTTTTCTGAAAATTATTCGTCTTCTAACTCTAGATTTAGACCAAGAGAACGAATTTCCTTTACTAGGACATTAAAAGATTCTGGTATGCCCGCTTCCATCTGATGGTTACCCTCTACAATATTTTTATAAATCTTAGTTCTGCCACTCACATCATCTGATTTAATGGTAAGCATTTCCTGCAAAGTGTAAGCAGCGCCATAGGCTTCTAGAGCCCATACTTCCATTTCTCCGAAACGTTGTCCGCCAAACTGAGCTTTGCCTCCTAAAGGTTGCTGGGTGACCAAGCTGTAAGACCCAGTAGACCGAGCATGCATTTTATCATCCACTAAATGATTGAGTTTCATCATATACATGTAACCTACAGTAACGGGACGCTCGAATTGTTCTCCGGTACGACCATCAAATAAAGTAATCTGACCAGAAGAAGGGAGATTTACTAATTCTAACATTTCTTTAATTTCTATTTCTTTAGCACCGTCGAATACTGGACATGATACGGGCATACCTTGTCTAAGATTTTCCGCTAGTTGTACAATTTCATCATCACTAAAACTTTTTAAATCTACCTTCTTCCGAAGGTTATCTCCTACATCATAGTATTTTTGAATAAAATTACGCAATTCATTAACTGAATGATATTTATTCATCATACTATTAATTTGGTCACCTATTCCCTTTGCGGCCATGCCTAAATGAGTTTCCAGTATTTGTCCGATATTCATTCTCGAAGGCACTCCTAATGGATTGAGGACTATATCTACTGGAATACCATTGGTATCATATGGCATATCTTCTCTAGGATTAATTTTAGATATTACTCCTTTATTACCATGTCGCCCAGCCATTTTATCACCCGGTTGTATCTGTCGTTTTACAGCTAAGTATACTTTCACTGTTTTTAATACTCCCGGAGATAAATTATCCCCTTGACTAATTTTGATTCGTTTTGCTTCTACTTGAGAGTCAAATTTTTGTTTTAAATTTTTATAGTGTTTTATTAGTTGTTCTAATTCTTTTTGTTGATCTATATTATCTAACTTAAGATTTTTCCATTGTTCTGCACTTAAATAAGAAATATTTTCTTTATGGTGGACGCCTCTCTTTATCAAAAACGATTGAATTCGGGAAGCAAGACCATCTTCTAAAATTTGTAATTCTTCAGTTAAATGTTTCTTTGATTTTTGTATTAATATTTTTTCTATCTCTAAAGAACGTTGATCTTTAGCTATTCCTTCTCGAGTAAAGACTTGTACGTCTATTACAGTACCGCACACTCCATTAGGAACCCGCAGAGAAGTATCTTTTACATCAGATGCTTTCTCTCCAAAAATTGCATGTAATAATTTTTCTTCGGCAGAGAGTTGAGTTTCTCCCTTAGGAGTGACTTTACCTACTAAGATATCCCCTTCTGAAACTTCCGCTCCTATATAGACAATGCCAGATGCATCTAATTTGGAAAGAGCGGATTCTCCTACATTTGGAATATCGGCAGTAATTTCCTCGATACCTAACTTAGTATCCCGAGATATACAGGAAAGTTCCTGAATATGAATAGTAGTAAATTTATCTTTTTGGACTATATCTTCGGAGATCAGAATAGAATCTTCGAAATTATAACCTAACCAGGGCATGAAGGCTACTCTCATATTATGACCTAACGCTAGTTCTCCGAGATCCGTAGCCGGACCATCAGCTAGGACATCTCCACGATCTATAATTTCTCCTAATGAAACACAGGGCTTCTGATTTATACAAGTATTTTGATTAGAACGAACATATTTAGTTAAATTATAAATATCAATACCCGTCTCATTTTGATCTATTTCTTCTTCATTCACCTTGACTACAATGCGAGAAGCATCCAAATAGTGAATCATACCTGCGCGTTTTGCTATGACCGTGACCCCAGAATCTATCGCTACTGTCCTTTCCATTCCAGTACCTACTAATGGTTTTTCTGAACGTAATGTGGGTACTGCCTGACGTTGCATATTAGCTCCCATTAAGGCACGATTAGCATCATCATGTTCTAAAAACGGGATTAGCGCAGCTCCTACTGACATTATTTGCTCTGTGGCTATATCCATATAATCAATTTCATTACTATTAAATAAACCTGATTCTCCTTTCCTACGACAGATGATTAAATCTGATTCTAATACTCCCTGGTCATTGATAATAGCATTAGCTTGTGCAATAACATATTTACCTTCTTCGAGAGCGGAAAGATAATGAATTTCATCGGTTACTCTACCGTTGCGTACTCTGCGATACGGGGTTTCTAAAAAACCATATTCGTTCGGTTGTGCATATACTGATAACGAATTAATTAATCCTATATTAGGTCCTTCTGGCGTTTCAATAGGACACACTCTTCCATAATGAGTAGGATGAACATCTCTTACTTCAAATCCTGCCCGTTCACGAGTTAATCCTCCTGGACCCAGTGCTGAAATACGACGTTTATGCGTTATTTCGGCTAAAGGATTATTTTGATCCATAAATTGTGATAGCTGACTAGTGCTAAAAAATTCTTTCACTGCGGCAGAAATGGGTTTAGCATTAATTAAATCTTGTGGAATAGTGAAATCTAAATCACCAAGTGATAACTTTTCTCTTACCGAACGCTCAACACGAGCTAAACCAATTCGAAATTGATTTTCAGTCATTTCTCCTACAGATCTAATCCGTCTATTTCCTAGATGATCTATATCATCTATTTCACCTTTGCCATCACGAATACTGATAAGTTTTTTCATCACTTCTACGATATCAACTCGCGTAAGAGTACTAGGACCTTCACTATAATCTCTATTTAAAGAACGATTTAATTTCATTCTACCCACGCGGGACAGATCATACCGGTCTTCTGAAAAAAAGATATTTTCAAATAGATTTTCCGTTCCTGCAATGGTAGGAGGTTCTCCCGGACGCATCATTCGATAAAGTTCTACTAAAGCACTGTAACGATCACTAGTACTATCAATTTGCAATGTTTGTGATATATAAGATCCATGATCTAAGTCGTTAGTAAATATAGTTTCAATAGATTTTAAACCCGATGCAATTAAGTTTTCTATTATCTCTACTGTCAATTCAGTATTAGCGGTACAAAGTAATTGACCCGTATGTTCATTAATATAATTTTGAGCACTGATTTTGCCCACAATGTATTCAATTGGCACTTCAATATCTTTTATCTGTGCTTGTTCTAGAAGTCTTATATCTCGAGGAGTAATCCGACGTCCTTTTTCAATATAAACTTTTCCATGTGCTTCAATATTAAATGAAAGCATTTCTCCACGTAACCGATTTGCTATCAATTCTAATTTAAATTTTTTATTATTCTTTATTTCAAAAATCCTTTTTTCAAAAAATAGTCCGAGGATATCTTGAGTATTATAATTAAGAGCACGTAAAATAATTGTGGCAGGTAATTTACGACGTCTATCAATCCGGACAAATAAATGATCTTTAGGATCAAATTCAAAGTCTAACCATGACCCTCGGTAAGGTATAATGCGTGCATTATATAATACTTTTCCGGAAGAATGAGATTTACCCTTATCACTATCAAAGAACACTCCTGGACTACGATGTAGTTGAGATACTACTACTCTCTCAGTACCATTAATTATAAAGGTCCCATGTTCGGTCATTAGGGGAATATCCCCCATATACACTTCCTGTTCTTTTATAAATTTTATGGATCGATCTAATACTTCAGTATCATATACAATAAGACGCAGTTTAACTCGTAAAGGAACGGAGTATGTTAAACCACGAATCTGACATTCTTTAACATTGAAAACTGTACTACCTAGACGAAAATCAATATATTGAAGTTCCGCATCATGATTTTGACTTTTGATAGGAAATACGGAACGTAACGCTGCTTCTAAACCTGACTGTCGTTCCTCTTTTGTAATAAATTTTTGAAATGAATCAAGCTGGATGGAAAGTAGATATGGAAAATCCAAGACTTGGGTACGTTTACCAAAATCCTTTCGGATGCGTTTCTTTTCTGTATGGGAATAAAAAACCATAGGGTGAGGCTTCCTCAGTATGTAGGATAATATAACCAATATCTTTATTATATTGTAATATAGAGCTTACTAATTACTCTTAGTAAGAGTTAATTAAACTTATTAAAATAATAAGTTTTGATAAATTTTATTATTCTCATTTTAGAAAATGAAAGAATGAAAATATCGGAACACCATCCTCATATTTGAATAATATACCAAATATTCATGTGGCAGACCGAATCTTAAGGGTTTTATTTTATTTCTATAGATGCTCCTGTTTCTTCTAAAGATTTTTTTAAATTTTCCGCAGCTTCTTTACTAATATTCTCCTTGAGAACAGTAGGCGTAGATTCTACTAGATCTTTAGCATCTTTTAAACCTAGTCCTGTGATAGCTCTTACTGCTTTAATAACAGCGATTTTATTGTTACCAATAGCAGTTAAAAAGACCGAAAATTCTGTTTTTTCTTCTACTTCGTCTGCAATTTGCTGTGTTCCTCCTAACGAACCTATATTAGCAGCGGCCGAAACTCCAAATTTTTTTTCCATAGCCTCAACTAATTCGGTTACCTCCATAACGGACATAGCTGCTACGGCTGCAAGTATTTGCTCTTTACTTATAGACATAATACTTCTCTCCCCCAAACAATTAGTTATTTTGAATCTTTCCTTTCTAAGAACAGATACTAAATTCTTTCTAAGATGATTAGAATCTACCTGGTATATTTACTCTTGCAGTAATTGGCTAGACTACGAACTAGTCTTCCACTAGATATTTCTTGCATAGTTATGATTAATCGTCTTACTGCTTCTTCATAAGTAGGTAGCGAAGCTAAAACTTCTATTTGTTCGGCAGTAAGTATCTTCCCTTCATAAGACGCAGCTTTAACAATAAATTTACTATTTGTTTTAGCAAAATTATTAAATAACCGAGCAGCAGTTCCAGGATGAACCTTTGAAAAAGCAATTAAACAAGGTCCTCTCAAAGATTCCATTATACATTTAAATTTAGTCTCACGAACTATAATACGTAATAGTGTGTTACGTGCTACATACATATCTACGTTATTTTCACGTGTTAATTTTCTCAGCTCTGTCATTTTATTAGCTGGAATTCCACTGCTATCTGCAATTACTATCGACAAGGAATTTTTTGCTATGTTACTAATTTTACTTACTATTGCTTGTTTTTTTTCTAAATTTATTGCCATTCTAATTAATCCTTTTTATGGCAAAATATACTTCTGAGTATTTCACAGTAAAAACTCTGATTTTGTTAATTGATAACCTATTCTAATAATTTTTTTTTTTACTGTAAACTACCGTTTAATTAAAACTAACTTTTAGGGAAGTCATATCTATTATGATACCTACTCCCATAGTAGTAGAAAGAGTAATTTTGTGAAAAAATACTCCTTTTGTGGAAGAGGGTTTACTTTTTCTCAAAGAATCTAATAGATACTCTAGATTGTCTTTTAAATCCAGATAAGAAAAATTTATTTTTCCAATAGCTGCATGAATAATACCATTTTTATCGTTGCGATAACGAATTTGTCCCGCGTTAACCCTGTTTATCGCCTCCTTAATATTATTCGTCACTGTTCCTGTTTGAGGATTCGGCATAAGTCCTCGCGGTCCTAAGATTGTGCCTAATTGACTAACTATTGGCATAGCATCTGGCGTGGCTAATACAATACTAAAATTTCTCTCACCATTCTTTATTTTTTCTGCTAGATCTTTCATTCCTACTAATTCGACTCCGGCTTGTTTTGCTAATTCTACATTTTTACCTTGAGTAAATACCGCAACGCGAGGATATCTACCCGTGCCATGTGGTAATACTACCGTCCCCCGAACTAGTTGATCGGCCTTACGAGCATCAATTCCCAGATTAATTGCTATATCTATGCTTTCAATAAATTGCGCCCGGGGTAACTGTTCTTTTAAAAGATTAAAAGCTTCTCTAAAAGAATATTGCTGCGATGAGTCAAATTTTTCTCTTGATATACGTTGACGTTTAGATAATCTACTCATGTAATTTAATTTTCATCCTCTACTATCGTTAATCCCATGGAACGAGCTGTTCCTTGAATACAACGAGTCATAGCTGCAATATTGGCCCCGGTCAGATCCGAAAATTTCGTTGCTGCTATTTCACGTAATTGTTTCTCTGTTATAGAACCGACTTTTTCCTTATTAGGTTTACTCGATCCCGCATTAATACCCGCAGCTTTTTTTAGTAATGCCACAGCAGGAGGACTTTTAATTATAAATGTAAAAGATTTATCTGAATAAACGGTTATTATTACTGGCAGTGGTAAGCCCTTTTCAAAAGATTCTGTTTTAGCATTAAAAGTTTTACAGAATTCCATAATATTGACTCCTCTTTGGCCCAAAGCAGGACCTACTGGAGGACTAGGATTAGCCATCCCAGCAGCAACTTGTAATTTTACATAAGCTTGTACTTTTTTTTTAGCCATTATTAATTATCTCTTCAAATAGATTGTCTAAATAGTTATAATTACCTCTGTACCCAAGATTAGTTTTTTTCAACTTGACGAAAGTTTAATTCTACCGGCGTACTACGACCAAATATAGATACTGAAACTTTTACACGATTCTTTTCATAATCTACTTCTTCCACTACTCCATGAAAATCTGCAAATGGACCATCATTAACACGCACTATTTCACCAGGATAAAATAATATTTTTGGTTTTGGTTGATGGAGAGATTTTTGCATAAGTAATTTAATGTTATGTATTTCCTGATCGTTAATCGGGGTAGGATTGTCGGTAGTTCCACCAATAAAACCCATCACACCAGAAATACTCCGAACTAAATTCCAACTGACCTCGTTCATCTCCATCTGAACTAAAATATAACCAGGAAAAAATTTACGTTCACTTCTACGACGATGTCCTGCTCTCATTTCTAACACTTCTTCTGTCGGAACCATCACTTTGCCAAAAAAATCCGACAAATTATGTGATTTTATATGTTCCCGTAATGTTTGTGCCACCCGATTTTCAATCCCAGAAGTAACATGTATTACATACCAACTTCTCTGTTGTGATACTTCACCCATTTCAGAACCTCAGGTTAGTGAGAAATGATATTATCAAAAATAATATTCTATCTAATCCCCATAATATCAGAGACATTATTGCTGTTGCTGTAACTACAATTAAGGTAGTATGGAGAGTTTCCTGTTTACTGGGCCATATTATTCTGCGCATCTCCTGTTGAGATTCGATAAAAAAATTTAACAGTACTTTTCCGTGTTTTGTTAAGGATACTATAAAGACTGATGTTAAAAGAGTAAAAATGACTATTAAGATGCGTATCACTAATCTGATATTTTGGGCATGATTACTCATGATAGCTATCATCAATAACATAACAGCTAGTATCCACTTTAAAATCTCCACTCCTCTATATCTCCTTTGATACTTAAAATTACTTTGACTACCTCTATTTAGTATTTAAAGTGATCCTCCCCAAAAGAGGATCTCGGGTTATTGACTCCTCTCATGATCAATAGCATAAATATCTACTTTAATAGCCATTAATTACTAATCTTCTATTCTCTGTTAATAAAAAAATGAATTAACATTTTTTTATTGCTGATAGGCAGATTCGAACCGCCGACCTCACCCTTACCAAGGGTGTGCTCTCCCCACTGAGCTATATCAGCAAATTTTCAGCGGATAGCGGGAATTGAACCCGCTTCATCAGCTTGGAAGGCTGAGGTAATGCCATTATACGATATCCGCATGCAATAAATAATGCCTAATCACTATATTTTTATATCTCTTATCTTAGAGATAAACATTTTATAAAAAAATTTTAAATTTCTTTAAATGTCTAGCTTGCCCATATCATATTGGTGGGGGAAGGATTCGAACCTTCGAAGTCTCTGACGGCAGATTTACAGTCTGCTCCCTTTAACCACTCGGGAACCCCACCCATCAAATTCTTCTACCACTTTTTGCCGGCTGCCGGAATCGAACTGGCGACCTACTGATTACAAGTCAGTTGCTCTACCAACTGAGCTAAGCCGGCCTAACATAGGTGCAAGTCGATAATAATATCTTATTATAATATATTAATCTTCTGTCATTTTAACATAAAAATTATTTCTAATATAGAATAACTTCTTCTAAAGTATTTATCAGATTTTATCATTTGTCTAATTGTAGACGGATGTGTATTAACACAAAAATATTGTTTTTTCAAAAAACTTTTCCCTTGTAGGAAGTCTTAAATAATCTTTTTCTTAAGTAAAATTATCACCTATAACTTCATTAGCAGTGAGTTTTCCATGTGCTCCTATGAACTGCACTTCTGGTTCAAGCCAAATATTAAATTTTTTTCCCACGGAGTGTTGCACTAGATTTGCTAAACGAGCAATATCCCAACCAGTGGCATGTTTTTCATTTATTAAAATGAGCGCATGTTGATTATGTACTACAGCTCCTCCGTATCGACACCCTTTGAGATTACATTGCTCAATAAGCCAACCTGCAGAAATTTTTACTAATCCATTACTCTGAACACTATTTGGTAGTTTTGGAAAATTACATAAGAGCTGCACAGCTTGTTTAGCTTTAATGATGGGGTTCTTAAAAAAACTTCCAGCATTGCCAATAATTTTAGGATTTGGTAATTTGGTGGAGCGAAGAGAATAAATAGTATCAAAAATTTTTTTTGGAGTAGTGAGAGAAGAATCTAGAAATAATAAGTTGGGATGAATTAAATGAGGTTGCCAATTTTTTTTAATTACTAAACCAACAGCAGTAATAATATAATTATTTTTATAATTATGAAGAAATATGCTATTTCGATACTGAAACTGACACTTATCTGCTGAAATACAGAAGATGTTTTGATTAAATAAATCAAGAATTTCTACATATTCACAAAATGTACTCAACTCAATACCATAAGCACCGATATTTTGAATAACAGCAGACCCTACACATCCCGGTATGAAAGCTAAATTTTCTAGACCAAAAATTTTATTTTTAATAGTATATTCAACTAACGTATGCCAATTCTCACCTGAATGAACATGTAAATGCCAATATTCCATTGTTTCTCGTATTTTTATTCCTTTTAAACGATTAATAATGACAGTGCCAATGAAATCATCTAAAAATAAAACATTACTTCCAGCACCTAAGATTAAAATCGGTAAATTTTCTTGTTGAGATAATTTCCATGCTTTAAGTAATTGAGAAATAGTTTTGATCACCATGACTTTGACAGCATTAACATCAATACCAAAAGTATTAAATGAGATTAATCTCTGCTGTGGGGAAGGATAAACAACCTTCTTCATTGGATACTCTCTCTATAAAATAAGAAAATTTTGGATTCATCTGAAATATGGTAATCTCTTATAATATTTTTATCTATGGTCAATCTTATAATTATGTGGTTAATATAAATTATAATCATTCATTGACCGAATGAGTTTTTAGTAATTTTATAAAATTTTTATCCTCATAAGAGAGGAGAATTAAATTATTATGTTTAAACGAAAGTTATATGATGTTCTCGTTATAGGAGGAGGACATGCAGGCACCGAAGCCGCTTTAGCAGCGGCAAGAATGGGATGTCAAACTATATTAATCTCGCATAATATTGAGACTATTGGCCAAATGTCATGCAATCCCTCTATTGGAGGAATTGGGAAAGGACATTTAGTAAAAGAAATTGATGCTCTAGGAGGCTTAATGGCGCAAGCTATTGATCAGTCTGGAATTCAATTTAGAATCCTCAATGCTCGTAAAGGACCAGCCGTACGTGCTACTCGTGCCCAAGCAGATCGCATCCTTTATCGACAGATAATACGTAGTACTTTGGAAAATCAACATAATTTAACGATTTTTCAGCAAGTAGTTAATAGATTAATTATTAAGAATAATCAGGTATTAGGAGTTCATACCAATATAGGAGTTGAATTTTACTCTAAATCAGTTGTAATTAGTGTAGGAACTTTTTTAAATGGAAAAATTCATATAGGTCTTAATAGTTATCCAGGTGGTCGAGATAGTGAACCCTCCTCAACAACATTAGCAGATTTCTTAAAAGAGATATGTTTACGCGTCAAAAGACTCAAAACTGGGACTCCTCCTAGAATTGATGCCCGTTCTATTAATTATAATGTTTTAACCCGTCAAGAAAGTGACTATCCTTTACCAATTTTTTCCTTTATAGGTGATATCTCTCAACATCCGAAGCAGGTACCTTGTTATATTACTCACACTAATGAACTTACTCATGAGATTATTAAAAATAATCTTCATTTAACTCCAATGAACTCCGGATTAATTGAAGGTCCGGGACCACGATACTGTCCTTCGATTGAAGATAAAATTATTCGGTTTAAAGATCGTACTGCACATCAAATTTTTCTAGAGCCGGAAGGAATAACTAGCAAAGAAATGTATCCGAACGGTATTTCAACTAGCTTACCGTGTGATGTGCAACTGCAAATTTTACGTTCTATTAAAGGATTGGAAAATTGTCATATGGTACGTCCAGGATATGCAATAGAATATGATTATTTAGATCCCAGAGATCTCAAACCAACTCTGGAAAGTAAATATATTACTGGTCTTTTTTTTGCCGGACAAATAAATGGTACTACTGGTTATGAAGAAGCAGCCACACAGGGATTATTAGCGGGAATAAATGCCGGGCGGTTATCTTTAAATAAAGAAGGATGGATGCCAAAACGAAATCAGGCATATATTGGAGTCTTGATAGATGACCTATGTACTAGAGGTACTAACGAACCATACAGGATGTTGACTTCTAGAGCAGAATATCGTTTATTTCTACGGGAAGATAATGCAGACAGAAGATTAACAGAAATTGGACGTAATTTAGGAATAGTAGATGATAAACGATGGATGATTTTTCAGAATAAAAAAGAACAGAGTGAAAAAGAACTCCAACGGTTACGTAACCTTTGGTTACCCAAAAGTGCTTTACATCCAATTAGTAATTTACTGAAAAATACTATTACCAAGGATAAAATCAATGCAGAAGAACTCTTACGACGTCCAGAAATAACATATGAGTCTTTGCTTAAGCTACCATCTTTTGCCACGGAAGGAATTACTAATCCTTTAGTTTATAAATCGTTAGAGATTCAAATAAAATATAAAGGCTATCTACTTCGTCAGCAAGCGGAATTTCTTAATCAAGAACGGCTTAATAATATTCAGTTACCTGTTAATTTTGACTATAAGCAAATTAATTCTATTTCTAATGAAGTTAGTGATCTGCTTAATGAAGTGCACCCAATCTCTGTAGGTCAAGCATCTCGTATCCCAGGAGTTACACCTGCTGCTATATCTATTTTATGTATTTGGCTCAAAAAAAATGCTTACTTATCTGAGATAAGTTAATGAGATTAACATCAAGTTATGAAAAGTGAATGCTTTTAGAAAATTTTCTCTATAATAGATACAATAATGAATAAAATTACAATTCGTTGACTTCAGTAAGAAATATTACTACAATGAACCAAAAAAAAGAAGAAGGTTTATGAGTATTGATTACTTAAATTTAAGATCCAATCTCCCTAAGGTAAAAAAATGTTGGTGACAGGAGAGTTAGTTAACTCACAGCAATATATAGGACATCATTTGCAACACCTTCAGATGAATTTACGTACTTTAAGTCTAATTGATCCGAGACTAATAATTAGTCCTAGCTTCTGGACAATAAACGTTGATTCTCTATTTTTTTCCCTTAGCTTAGGTATATTATTTTTAACTTTTTTTTATCTAGTGGCGCGCAAGGTAACTAGTAGGATTCCGGGAACTAGCCAAACTATTGTAGAAATAGTGGTATTATTTATTGACCGAAGTGTACGAGAGATGTATCACAAAGAAAATAAGCTAATTGCCCCTTTGGCTTTAACTATTTTTGTATGGGTTTTATTAATGAATACAATGGATTTATTACCTATAGATTTTTTACCTTATATAGGAGAGCATTTATTTCATTTATCGTCACTAAGAGTTGTGCCTTCTGCGGATATAAATATTACCCTATCTATGGCGATAGGAGTATTTATATTGATCATCTACTATAGTATGAAGGTAAAAGGTTTAAAAGGATTTAGTAAAGAATTAACTTTTCATCCTTTTAATAACATTATTTTTATGCCCATCAACTTGATGTTGGAGAGTATCACCCTGATATCTAAACCCATTTCATTATCGTTACGTTTATTTGGTAATATATATGCGGGGGAGATGATTTTTATATTGATAACTGCTTTATTACCATGGTGGTTACAGTGGTTATTCAATGTGCCCTGGGCTATTCTTCATATATTAATAATAATACTACAAGCTTTTATTTTTATGGTTCTGACAATTGTATATTTGTCGCTAGCTGCTGAGAATCAGTCCCATAATTAATTATTTTATATAAATTTAATGGAGATTTGAATGGAAAACCTTAATATCTTATATCTTGCTGCTGCTGTGATGATTGGATTAGCAGCTATTGGAGCCGCTATTGCAATCGGACTTCTAGGAAGTAAATTTCTTGAGGGAGCTGCTAGACAGCCCGATCTCATTCCTTTATTACGAACACAATTTTTTGTAGTTATGGGATTAGTAGATGCTATTCCAATGATAGCTGTAGGAATAGGTTTATATATGATATTTGCTGTAAGATAAAATTAACATTAAAATTTGATGGTAGAGTGTTTTATGAGAATATGAAAGATTCCGACCTTGACATGGTCAATGAAAATTTAATTAATGCAACTTACTTTCTGTTGTTAGAGGATATAAGATGAATATTAATGCCACTCTCCTAGGACAATCAGTAGCTTTTATAATTTTTGTTATATTTTGTATGAGGTACATCTGGCCACCTATTTTGAATGCCATAGAAAAAAGACAAAAAGAAATAGCAGATGGATTATCTGCTGCAGAACAAGCAAAAATTACTTTACAGGATGCTCAGGCACAAGCTAAACAACAGTTAAATCAGGCTCATAAAAAAGCATTAAATATTTTAGATCAAGCTAAACAGCAAAGTAGTCAAATTTTAGAAAAAGTAAGCTACGAAGCAGAAAATGAACGAAAAAGAATTATCTCTCGGGCTCAAACAGAAATAGAATCAGCGCAGCAGAAGGTACGAGAAAAATTAAGAAAAGAAGTGGTAGTTATGACTATAGCAGTAACCGAGAAGTTAATGGAAAGTTCAGTCAATGAAAAAATTAATAAGAACATTATTAATAAAATAATCTCCCAATTATAATTTTATGAAACAAATAACTGAGTGTCAAACCATAGCACGTCCCTATGCAATTGCAGCGTTTGAATTTGCTACTATTCAGGATAAAATTAATAAATGGCAACATATGTTAGCATTAAGTGCAGAGATATCGCGTAATACTAATATTACTGAACTTCTTTATGGAGTACTCGCACCCAAAATCTTATATAAGATATTTATAAGTCTTTGTGGAAATAATATTGAAAAAGAATTTAAAAATTTTATAAGGATTATGGCCGAGAACAACAGAATACAATTACTACCAGTAGTACTGAAAATATTTAAACAGTTACGTTTGGAATATCAACAAATTACATATCTTGAAGTTATTACAGCTACTCCCATGAATTATGAGCAATTAACAGTTATAAAGAAAATTCTTGAAGAAAGACTCGTGCGAAAAGTTAAAATAAATTTAAGAATCAATAAATTTATATTAGCAGGTATTATAATCCGCATGGGTAATACAGTTATAGATGGTAGTTTGCGCAGTCGTCTTAGGCGCTTAGAAGAATTTTTACATTCATAAGAAAGCGAGCCATATGAAAATCAATTCTACAGAAATCAGTGAACTTATTAAAAAACGTATAGCTAATTTTAATATTGTAAGTGATATTTATCATGAAGGAACAATTTTAACAGTCAGTGATGGAATTATCAAAATATACGGTTTAAGCAATGTTATGCAAGGTGAAATGATTGCGATACCAGTAGAACAGAATAATAAACGTTATGCAATTACTTTAAATTTAGAACGAGATTGTGTGGGAGCAGTGGTCCTAGGACCATACACGGATCTGGTAGAAGGCATGAAAGTCCACAGTACTGGACGATTATTAGAAGTACCCATTGGAAGAGAACTATTAGGGCGAGTAATCAATCCCTTAGGAGAACCAGTAGATGGTAAAGGATCTCTCAAATCTGAACTATTTGCTGCTATAGAAACAGAAGCCCCCGGAGTAATTGAACGACAAGCGATCACAGAACCTATTCAAACAGGTTATAAGATTATTGATACTATGATTCCTATTGGAAGAGGACAACGAGAATTAATTATTGGTGATCGTCAAACTGGTAAAACGTCTCTAGCAATTGATACGATTATTAATCAACGACATTCAGGAATTAAATGTGTATATGTTGCAGTAGGTCAAAAGGCTTCTACGGTAGTAAACGTAGTACAAAAGTTAGAAGATAATAACGCGTTAGATTATACGATAGTAGTAGCATCATTTGCTTCTGATTCAGCTGTCTTACAATATCTGGCACCTTATGCAGGATGTACCATGGGGGAATTTTTTCGAAATCGAGGTGAAGATGCATTAATTATTTATGATGATTTATCTAAGCAAGCTATAGCATATCGTCAGATTTCATTATTATTGCGACGTCCACCGGGAAGAGAAGCTTTTCCAGGTGATATTTTTTACTTACATGCTCGCTTATTAGAAAGATCCGCCCGTGTCAATGCTGATTATGTTAAAGCTTTTACTAAGGGTCAAGTAAAAAGTAAAACTGGTTCTCTGACGGCTTTACCTATTATTGAAACTCAAGCCGGGGATGTCTCTGCTTTTGTTCCCACAAATGTTATTTCAATTACTGATGGACAAATATTTTTAGAATCTAATTTATTTCATATAGGTATCCGACCAGCCGTAAATCCCGGAATATCTGTATCTCGCGTAGGTAGTGCGGCACAGACTCCAATTCTAAAGTATTTAGGACGAGGAATTAGAACTTCATTAGCTCAATACCATGAACTAGCAGCATTTTCACAATTTAGTTCCGATTTAGATGAAGAAACTCGGAAGAGAATTAACTATGGTAAGAAGTTAACAGAATTATTAAAACAACCACAGTCTCATCCTATGAGTATAGCTAACCAAGCGATAGTATTATTTGCGGTAGAAAATGGATATATGGATAACATAGAAACTTCTAAAATAAAAAATTTTGAAGATGCATTATTAGATTATGTAGATCAAAATCATCAAAATTTGATCCAGGAAATAAATGAAACTGGAAGTTATAATGATCTTCTTATAAAGAAACTTAAATTTATCATTGAAGAATTTCAATCTTTGCATTTTGGTGAATAAAGAATTTTCATGGGAACATTAGATGTCTAGTTTAATAAATATCCGCACTAAAATTTTTGCAATAAAAAACATGCAGAAAATTACTAAAGCTATGGAAATGATTGCTGCTTCTAAGAAACGTAAAATGCAAGAACGCATGAATAAAAGTTTTCCGTATGTAGATAGTATTCAGAAAGTAATTAATCATCTGCACCTAAGCAGTTTAGAGTATAAACATTTGTACTTAGAAGACCGACCACCTAAAAAAGCAATTGGATACTTATTGATTTCTACTGATCGTGGCCTTTGTGGAGGGATGAATAATAACTTATTTAGAAAACTACTAAAAGAGATTAAAAAATGGCGGGAGCAAGAAATAAGTTGTGATTTAGTAATCATTGGTACCAAAGGAGTAACATTTTTCAGATCGGTACACGAAGCTCAAATTATAGCACAGCTACCTAAGTTAGGGCAATCGCCATCATTGACAGATATTATTGGACCTATAAAGATACTCTTACAGGCCTACGAAGAAAAAAGATTAGACCGAGTTTATTTGGTGTATAATCAGTTTATAAATATTATATCTCAAGTTCCTCATATCATGCCCATCTTACCTATCCCCATTAGAGAACAAAACGTAAAAAAAAGAGGTGATTATATATATGAACCTGACTCTAAATTATTAATTGATATATTATTACAACGTTATATTGAATCCCAAATATATCAAAAAGTGTTAGAAAACTTGATGAGTGAACAAGGAGCTCGGATGATAGCCATGAGAACAGCTACTGATAATATAGGACGTATGATTAAAGAAATACAATTAGTATATAATAATATACGTCAGAATACCATTACTCAGGAATTGACTGAAATTGTTGCAGGAGCAGCAGCTGTATAGGATAAGAGAGGACGTGTGAGAATGATGAGAGGAAAAATTATCCAGATTATCGGTGCAGTAGTAGACGTCGAATTTTCTCAAAATGATGTTCCTAAAATATATAGTGCACTAGAGGTTAAAAATAAAAGTAATATTCTGATACTGGAGGTTCAGCAACAATTAGGTGGAGGGATAGTACGTACTATTGCGATGGGTTCTTCAGAAGGATTAAAACGGGGATTAGAAGTAATAGATCTGAAACATTCTATAAAAGTTCCGGTAGGCAAATGTACTCTAGGTCGTATTATGAATGTATTAGGAGAACCAATAGATAAAAAAGGAGAAATAGTTCCAGATGGAGAAAAATGGAGCATTCATCGTTCACCACCTGCATACTCAGAACTGTCAACTTCACAGGAATTACTTGAAACTGGAATTAAAGTCATTGATCTTATTTGTCCTTTCGCAAAAGGTGGTAAAATAGGTTTATTCGGAGGGGCAGGGGTAGGTAAAACTGTCAATATGATGGAATTAATTCGTAATATTGCAATAGAACATGCTGGTTACTCGGTATTTACTGGAGTGGGAGAAAGAACTCGTGAAGGTAATGATTTCTATCATGAAATGTCATTATCTAAAGTTATAGATAAAGTATCTTTAGTTTATGGTCAAATGAATGAACCCCCAGGCAATCGCTTACGAGTAGCCTTAACCGGATTAACTATAGCAGAAAAATTTAGAGATGAAGGGAGAAATGTACTTCTTTTTATAGATAATATCTATCGGTATACTTTAGCGGGTACAGAAGTTTCTGCTTTGTTAGGACGGATGCCTTCTGCAGTAGGTTATCAACCTACATTAGCAGAAGAAATGGGAATGTTACAAGAACGTATTACTTCTACTAAGTTAGGTTCTATTACTTCTGTTCAGGCGGTATATGTCCCCGCCGACGATTTAACGGATCCTTCTCCAGCCACCACATTTCTTCATTTGGATGCAACGGTAGTACTAAGTAGGCAAATTTCCTCTATGGGTATTTATCCAGCTATAGATCCTCTTGATTCTACCAGTAGACAATTAGATCCATTAATAATAGGTCAGGAACATTATGATACAACTCGACAGGTACAATTTGTACTTCAACGTTACCAAGAGTTAAAAGAAATTATAGCCATTCTAGGAATGGATGAATTATCAAAAGAAGATAAATTATTAGTAAACCGTGCTCGGAAAATACAGCGTTTTCTGTCACAACCATTTTTTGTAGCCGAAGTATTTACGGGATCTACCGGAAAATATGTATCTTTAAAAGATACCATTAGAGGATTTAAGGGAATTCTGGCCGGAAATTATGATGATTTTCCTGAACAATCATTTTATATGATAGGAAACATAGAAGAAGCAGAACAAAATATTCTTAATTAAGAAAGTTATGATAACTAAATGTCAATTAATAGTGGTTAGTCCAGAACACAAATTATTTTGTGGATCAATACAAAAACTATTGGTAACTGGAAGTGAAGGATTATTGGGAATTTATCCTGGTCACTCGCCTCTACTGACTACTATTAAACCAGGAATGCTACAAATTTATTGTAATAATTCTCCTCTCACAGAGGAAATTATTTATATTTCGGGTGGAATTCTCGAAGTATATCCTAAGTTAATTACTGTATTAGCTGATACAGCCATCCGAGGTAATGAGCTCGATGAATCCAGAGCTTTAGCTGCAAAGGCACAAGCTGAACAATGTATACAGACTACTACTACTCAGAACCGTAATTTAAATAATCTCATCGCAGTTAGATTAGCTAAAGAAATTGCTAAACTACGAGTTATAGAGTTTTTGCGTCGTAAAAAATAATATTAGTTACCAAATTTCTTTTTGACTAAGAAGAAGTAAGAAAGATATTTTTTAAACAAAAATTTTAATTTTCGTTTAAAGAGAAAAAATTTAATATATCGTTAATGGTCACCACTGGCATTTTATATTTTTTTGAAAAAGCAATTATATCCGCAGTTTGTGCCATAGTTCCATCATCATTAGTAAGTTCGCATAAAACCCCCGCGGGTTTAAATCCCGCTAAACTGACTAGTTCTATAGTAGCTTCTGTATGTCCTTGACGTTCCATAATTCCTCCCTCAACGGCACGCAATGGAAAAATATGTCCGGGACGACGTAAATCTGCAGGAGTACTATTTTCAGCTATTGCTGTGCGTATAGTAGTAATTCTATCTTTGGCTGAAACACCAGTGGTTACTCCTTGCGCAGCTTCTATAGAGACAGTAAAACTGTTACCATAAATACTAGTATTTTTCTCTACCATCATTGGTAAACATAATTCTTGCCGTCGTTTCTCTGTAATGCATAAACAGACTATTCCGCTTCCATGACGAATAGCTAATGCCATTTGTTCAACCGTCATGGTCTCGGCTACAAAAATCATGTCAGCTTCATTTTCGCGACTTTCATCATCTAACACAATTACGCCATGTCCCAAGCGTAACGCAGTTATAACAATCTCCATTCGTTCTTTCGAAGATTCTAGTAGTTCTAATTTATTATTTATTGGTGTATAATTCATAGTTATCCTTTGACATTCATAGAAATATTCTATTTTTTTAATTTTTTATCTGTTGAGCTTTCAGAGTCACTTAGTTTTCATACTACAGTCAATTTAAGTACTGAAAATAATCACAAGGATGTTTTTCGTTCTGTGACCTCTTACCACTTCGAAATAACGAGCATACTACAACATTACTTTTGATGTATAATAAATACTATTATATATAATATGCGTGAAAAAGGACGTGTATTAATGAAAATTTTCCTGGTAGGAGGAGCGATACGCGATAGATTACTAA
Source organism: Candidatus Dasytiphilus stammeri (assembly GCA_037083765.1). GTDB lineage: Bacteria > Pseudomonadota > Gammaproteobacteria > Enterobacterales > Enterobacteriaceae > Dasytiphilus > Dasytiphilus stammeri_B. The sequence goes on along the minus strand of JBAPLS010000012.1, from coordinate 20,465 downwards.
ATCTTCCTGTCAAAGATAAAGATTGGATAATTATTGGATCTACACCAGAAGAATTGGTTAAACAAGGATTTAAACCAGTAGGAAAAGATTTTCCGGTTTTTTTACATCCAATTAGCGGGGAAGAATATGCACTCGCTCGTACAGAAAAAAAATCTGGAAGGGGCTATAGAGGATTTACCTGTTATACATCACCAGATATTACATTAGAACAAGATCTTTACAGAAGAGATCTAACTATTAATGCTATTGCTTGTGATGCACAAGGAAAATATTATGATCCCTTTAATGGAAGTCATGATATTTTTCATCGACGACTTCGGCATATTTCAAATGCTTTTAGTGAAGATCCATTACGAGTCTTACGAGTAGCACGTTTTGCAGCTTGTTATGACTATCTTAATTTTAAAATAGCTCCGGAAACACTAACTCTAATGCGTTCTATATCCGCCAGTGGGGATTTAAATTACTTATCAGCTGAAAGAGTTTGGAAAGAGACAGAAATTTCTTTGCGTTCTCGTAATCCTATTTTATATTTTCAGATTCTTCGAGAATGTCATGCTTTATCCTCTATTTTTCCTGAAATTGATACTTTGTACCAAATCAATATCAATTCCAATCCTGAAAGAAAGTGGTTAGATAATAATAGTACTTGTCATCCTCTTTTGTCATTGTCCCTGGCAGTTCGGATTAGTCACCAATTGGAAGTACGTTTTGCTTCTTTATGCCATGATGTAGGCCAATTTTTGGGGAAAAAAAATTATCTTATTTCTAATAAGAGAAGTACTTCCTTACAGTTGCAACACATATTGACCCTAGAAAAAATGAAATTAGTAGAAAAATTCTGTCAGCGGTTACGCGTCCCAAAATGTTTACGAAATTTTGCTTTACTAGCCAATAAATGGAATTTCTTAGTACATAAAATAGAGGTAGTAGAATCTAATTCTATAATTACATTATTTAATAAAATTGATGCATGGCGCAAACCTCATCGTCTTAGTCAGATTGCGGCGGTAAGTCAAGCAGTCAATTACCAGCGTCAATGTGGGCCTATTTTAGAAGACTATCCACAGGTCAATTATCTACGAAAGATCTTTCTTTTAGCAAGTCAGGTATCTGTCAAACAAGTAATTCAAGATGGATATCAAGGATATGAGATTCATAAAGAATTAGATCGACGACGGTGTGAAGCTATAAAATTTTGGAAAAAAGATATATAACCCCTAATCTTTATAAAACATAAAATCTTATTAAAATAAGTTATTTATTGACCACCTGGGATAAACATTAATTGTTAACTCTTGATATTGTTCACCATTTTTTAATCTTAGAAATCCGGCATAAGCTATCATAGCGCCATTATCGGTACATAATTCAGGACGAGCATAAAGTATATTTCTAGAAGCCATTAACTTATTAAAACTTGATCTCAAATGCCTATTGGCACTAACACCTCCTACAATTACTAATTGATTTATTTTAGTGAACTCTAGTGCTCTTTTACTTTTAATTAATAATGAATCTATAACAGCATCTTCAAAAGCACGAGCTATATCTGCTTGTGTTTGCATATCATTATTTTCTTTGTTAACTAAATTAGCCGTATAAGTTTTTAATCCTGAAAAACTAAAATCTAGGCCAGGACGATTAATCAAAGGACGAGGAAGAGTAAAACGATCCTTTCTACCCTGATGAGCTAAATGAGATAATTTAGAGCCTCCCGGATATTTTAATCCTAATAAGTGAGCAATTTTATCAAAGGCTTCTCCTACTGCATCATCAATTGTTTGTCCTAATAATTGATATCTACCTAATTTAATAACATTAACTAATAATGTATGGCTGCCGGAAATAACTAATGATACAAAAGGAAAAATAGGATGATTATTATCAATAAAGGGCGTAAATATATGTCCTTCAAGATGATTTATAGGTAAGGCGGGAATGTCTAAAGCAAATGCTAATGAACGTCCAAAACTTGATCCTACTAATAAGGATCCGGATAAACCAGGACCTACAGTGTAAGCAATACCATTAATGTCTCGTATACTTAATGTTGTTTCTTTTAAGAGAGACTTAATTAATGGAACAAGTTTTTTAATATGATTCCTAGCAGCTAATTCAGGCACTACACCACCATAATTTGCATGTAGTAACATTTGGCTATAAACTTTATTAATTAATAAACCGTCTTTTTCATCATAAATTGCTACTCCGGTTTCATCACAGGATGTTTCAATTCCTAGGACCCGCACAATAATATGTTACTCCACGAAGCTTAACTTTATACTTTACATTTCAGGATTTTTTAAGTAAAATAATGATCATACTTCTATGATTTAGGTAGTTAATATGCCCATTATAATAGTTCGTGATAATGAACCATTCGATGTATCGCTGAGACGTTTCAAACGTTCATGCGAGAAAGCCGGAATCTTGGCAGAAGTACGACGAAGAGAGTTTTATGAAAAACCTACCACTCAACGAAAACGTGAAAAAGCATCTGCCATTAAACGACTGGCTAAGAAATTATCGCGTCAAAAATCACGACGTCTACATAAATAAAATTATAAGTATTTATATACAGTTTATCAATAAAAATTAAATTATAACATTTTTATGAGAGAAGATTAATTATGAATGAAGAGTCAGTCAATGGGAAAACATATTCCATATACATTCATTAAAAATTTAATAACTCATATAGATATAGTAGACCTAATCCAATCTCATTTACCTTTAAAAAAAATAGGTAAAAATTATCGTTCGTGTTGTCCTTTTCACAATGATCAACATCCTTCTTTCACAGTGAGTAGAGAAAAACAATTATTTTATTGTTTTGGATGTGGTAAGCATGGAAATGTCATTGATTTTATAATGAATTGGGAAAATTTAAATTTTGTGGAAAGCATTGAAGAGTTAGCGGGTATTTATGGTTTTAAAATTCCATACGAATCTAGTAATGTTTTATCTATTCTTACTATTCAGCGGAGAGAATATTTATTTAACATACTGAAAAAAGTATGTAATTTATATCAAAAATATTTATGGGATAAAACTATAAATTCCTTACAGGCTAGAGAATATTTAGCTCATAGAGGAATAAATGCTAAAATAATTAAAGAATTTGCTTTAGGTTTTGCTCCCGGTAGTGGAAGTACAGTGAAAGAATATTTTGACCATTATTATCCTAAGGATCGTAAATTCTTAAAAGAAATAGGCATTTTAGGATTTTCTCAGGAAGAATCAAATGATTTTTTTAGAAATCGTATCATGTTTCCAATTCGGGATAAAAGAGGTAGAGTGCTGGGTTTTGGAGGACGAATCCTGAACTTCTCCAATCCTAAGTATTTAAATTCACCTACTACAAATATTTTTAATAAAGGACATCAACTATATGGTCTCTATGAACTACATAAAAAATGTACTAGACCTTTGAAAGTGTTAGTGGTAGAAGGTTATATGGATGTGATTTCTTTAGTACAGAATGGAATTGATTATACGGTTTCTTCCTTAGGCACGAGTACATCAATAGATCATATTCAACTTTTATTCCGTAATACTGATAATGTTATTTATTGTTATGATGGAGATGATGCGGGTCGGCAAGCCGCTTGGAAAGTACTTAATAAATCCTTAACATATATGTTAGACGGAAGACAAATAAGTTTTATGTTTTTACCGGAAGGAGAAGATCCGGATAGTTTAATCCGTAAAGAAGGAAAAATTATTTTTGAAAAAAGAATATTATGTGCTCTATCTCTATCCGAATTTATGTTGAAAACTTTCTTAAAACAGGTAGATATTTCTAGTCCTGAAGGTAAAGCTAAACTTCTTACTTTAATAAGACCCTTAATTAATAAAATTCCTAGTAAAATACTCCGTATTTCTATACGATATACATTTTTTCAAAAATTAGGTTTATTAGATTATAGACTCTTGAAATTATTATATCTTCAGAGAGAACCAGTTATGAACTATCCTCGCGGTTTCTATGTCAAAAAAAAAGAAGTAAGATGCGAGTGTTACTCAGTTTATTAGTGCAAAATCCTCATTTTTCATTATTAGTACCGGAGTTAACTTGTTTAAAGCAGTTAAAACTGAAGGGATGGAATATTTTTTTAGAACTAGTAGTAAAATGTAAAGCTTATCCGAAAATCAATACGGGATATTTACTAGAACAATATAGAGATACAAATTTAATAAAAACTCTTGAAATATTAGCACAGTGGAACCACATGATTGATGATGCCCATTTAGAAAAAACGTTTCAGGATTTACTTACTAGTATATATGAATTAATTTTGGAACACCGTCAAGCAACACTTATTGCTTTAGACCGAACTCAAGGGTTGAGTATTAAAGAGAAACATGAGTTGTGGTATTTAAACCAATCATTAGCAAAAAAATAAATATGAAAAATTTCAGGAGTGTATTTTTTGGAATAGGGAGGATAAGATGAGATATTACTATCTGTAGGGTTAAGTTAAAAACAATTGTTTTATTTTATTTTTTATAAAAAAAAAGTAATCATTTATCAGTGATGTATTCTTTTTGTAGTCACATTTCAAGTCACTTTATGATGGGTATCGTCTTATGGATCAAAATTCTTCGCAGTCGCAGATAAAGATTCTTGTGAATCTTGGAAGAGAACAAGGATATTTAACATATGCTGAAGTAAATGACTATCTTCTGCAGGAGAGTGTAAATGTACATCAGGTTATAGAAGCAGTTAAAATACTCAATAATATGGGTATTCCGGTTATGGAAGAAACACCTGATACAGATGATCCAATACTTAATTCGGGTACATCAACGCAAGAAGATGCAGAAGATAATAATTCTCCTAACGACTTAATAATGTCGGGTGGAGGGATGAGAGGTCGTACTAACGATCCAGTTCGCATGTATATGCGAGAAATGGGTAGTGTAGAATTATTAACACGGGAAGGAGAAGTAGATCTCGCTAAACGCATTGAAGACGGTCTAAATCAAGTACAATCTTCAGTAGCTGACTACCCGGGAGCTAGTTCATACATTCTGGACCAATACCAGGATCTTAATAGGAGTGGTATTCGTCTTAGTGATTTCATTATAGGTTTTGGTCAGCCGGAAGCTGGTGAAATAGTTAAATACCATGCTAATCTTAGGATTACTACGGATGTCTTATCTTCTGAAGCCCAAGTAAGAGAAGAAGATTCCGATAATGAAAATCATATTGACCCCGTATTGGCAAGTAAAAAATTTACTTCCTTAAGGAATCAGTATGAAAAAACTTGCGCTATTATTAATAGTAAGGGGCGAGATCATCGTGATACTGTTCAAGAAATAAAATATCTTTCCCACATGTTTAGGCAATTTCGGTTCATGCCTAAAGTATTTAATAAATTAGTAGAAAATATGCGCTCCATGATGGAACGAGTACGTTTACAAGAACGAAAAATTATGAAACTTTGTGTAGATCAATGTCAGATACCTAAGAAAATTTTTCTTTCCTTATTTACTGGTAATGAAAGTAATGAAAATTGGTTAAAAAATGCCTTATTAAGAAAGGAGCCATGGTCAAAAAATTTACATAAAGTAGCCGGTGAAATAGTAAGAAGTCTACGCATTTTAGTAACAATTGAAGAAGAAACAGGTTTAAGTATTGAAAAAATAAAAGAGATCAATCGGAGAATGACTATTGGGGAAGCCAAAGCCCGAAGAGCAAAGAAAGAAATGATAGAAGCTAATTTGCGTCTAGTAATTTCAATAGCTAAGAAATATACCAATAGAGGACTCCAATTTTTAGATCTTATTCAGGAAGGAAATATTGGTTTAATGAAAGCGGTAGATAAATTTGAGTATCGACTGGGATATAAATTTTCCACTTATGCTACATGGTGGATTCGACAAGCTATAACAAGATCTATAGCAGATCAAGCTCGTACTATACGCATTCCAGTACATATGATTGAGACTATCAATAAATTAAATAGAATGGCGCGGACCATTTTACAGGAAAAAGGGCGAGATCCTACATCTGAAGAATTATCCGATCGAATGATAATTCCAGAAGATAAAATTCGAAAAGTTTTAAAAATTGCAAAAGATCCTATTTCCATGGAAACACCGATTGGTGATGAGGATGATTCTCATTTAGGAGATTTTATTGAAGATACTAATATTAAAATGCCTTTGGAGTGTGCTACGGACGACAGCTTACGAGATGCTACTCATTTCCTTTTAGATGATTTAACAGGACGAGAAGCTCAAGTATTACGGATGCGTTTTGGAATTAATATGAGTACAGACCATACTTTAGAAGAAGTAGGTAAAGAGTTTTCTGTGACACGAGAACGTATTCGTCAAATAGAAGCAAAAGCATTACGTAAATTGCGTCATATCAGTAGGGCAGAGATTCTAAGAACTTTTCTGGATAATGAAAATCTCTAAAATAGAGAGAAGATTTATAATCCTCAGGCCCTTTAGCTCAGAGGTAAGAGCAGGCGACTCATAATCGCTTGGTCGCAGGTTCAAATCCTGCAAGGGCCATCATAGATAAATATGATATGTTTATTTTAGTTTTATTTTTTCTCAGAGATAAGCTAATTTTAGCTATCGTATACTGTTGTATACGACATTAAATTAAAATAGGGAATAAATTCTGTCATTTTCTGGTACCGAAGGCCGGATTTGAACCGGCACGCTTATTATTAGCGGTTGATTTTGAGTCAACTGCGTCTACCTATTCCGCCACTTCGGCCTATATTAAGAAAATTTCACGGTTAGTGAATGTTAGTAGATCTAGTTTTCTAATCTTATTAGGGAAAGATAATATTAATTATTAAATTTATTTTCTAATTATTAGGAGAAATTCATACATGGAATTTAGAGTTCAACATCACCATTTTTACACAGATCATCCTGATTGTATCATTAGCGCAGTATTCGAAAATTGTCAATTATCTTCTAGTGCAGAAGATCTTGATAGAATTAGTAAAGGATATATTAGGTCTTTACTAAAAATGAGAGATATCCAAGGAAAAATTGGCGAATCTTTGTTATTATACCATGTTCCTCAAGTGAGGTCTGATCGATTATTGCTTATTGGATGTGGAAAAGAAGAGGATCTTGTTGACTATCAGTATCAACAAATTATCAAAAATTATATTGGAATTATTAAGGAAAATAATTGTAAGAAAATTTTATGTTATCTTGCCGAAATTAATATAAAAGATAGAAGTGTATATTGGAAAATACGACGTCTGATTGAAGAAACAGAAAAAAGTTTATATAATTTTGATCATTTTAAATCTAATATCAACAAAAAAATTGTTTCTCTTAACACAATAATCTTGAACGTGCCCCAAGAACATAATGAGATGGCAAAACTAGCAATAAAACATGCGCAATCTATAGCTAGCGCAGTAAAAATAACTAAAGATCTTAGTAATCTTCCTCCTAATGTATGCAATACATCATATCTAGCTAAACAAATTAAATCTTTAGCTAAGAGCTATAATAACATTGATGTAAAATGTATTAATGAATTAGAAATGAAAAAATTAGGAATGAATGCTTATCTAGCAGTGGGGCAAGGTTCAAAAAATGAATCTATAATGTCAATAATAGAATATAAAGGTTGTGCAAATAACTCATCTCCTATTGCCTTAGTAGGCAAGGGAGTAACTTTTGACTCTGGGGGATTATCGCTTAAACCAGCCACTTCCATGGAAGAGATGAAATATGATATGTGTGGAGCAGCTGCGGTATACGGCGTTCTTCAGGCAGTAGCATCTTTAGAAATTCCTCTCAATATAATTGGGATTATTGCAGGATGCGAAAATATGCCTGGAGGTCAAGCTTTTCGTCCTGGAGACGTAATAACTACTATGTCAGGAATAACAGTAGAAATTTTAAATACTGATGCTGAAGGTAGATTAATATTATGTGATGTCTTAACATATGTAGAAAAATTTCAACCAAAAGTAGTTATTGACATTGCTACTTTAACCGGTGCTTGTGTTGTGGCACTTGGTACTCATATAACAGGTTTAATATCCAATAATAAGAACTTAGTAAAAGATTTATTATATGCCTCAGAACAATCCGGAGATCTGGTATGGCAACTTCCTCTAAGAGAGGAATATAAAAATCAACTAATTTCTAATTGTGCGGACCTAGCAAATGTAGGTGGATCTAGTGCTGGAGCTATTACAGCTGCTTATTTTTTATCTCAATTTACTCAGAACTATGCGTGGGCTCATCTTGATATTGCAGGTACCGCCTGGAAAAATGATAATATCGTCGCCGACTCCTCTAGTATAAGAGGTAGTACCGCTACAGGAAGACCAGTAGAGCTGCTTGTACAGTACTTATTAAATTACGTCCTAAAATATAAAAATACTGAATAACTTTAATAGAAATGAATTAGAAAAATTCCTTATATATTTATTGATTTAATATCAATTTTTTATTTTAAACAGTATTATAACAAACGTTTTTTATTAGTTATTCTCTATAAATAAGAGAAGAAATGATTCGGATCATTAAGATCAATTACCTATAATTAGGCTCAGTATTTTCGAAAAAACTTTTAATAACTTAAGTCGTCATCATGAAGAATCAATATTGTCCCTCTGATATAGAAGGTCCTATATATGAAAAATGGGAAAAACTAGATTTTTTTAAAAAAAAGGATAGAGATAATCAGGAAAGTTTTTGCATTATGTTACCCCCTCCAAATATTACTGGTCACTTGCATATGGGACATGCTTTTCAACACTCTCTTATAGATACTCTTGTTCGTTATCATCGAATGCAAGGAAAAAATACTTTATGGCAAGTAGGTACTGACCATGCCGGTATTGCTACCCAAATTATTATAGAACAAAAGATCTTCTCAGCCACTGGTAAAAATACAAAAAATTTTAAACGAAGAGAATTAATAGAGCAAGTTTTACCATGGAAAAATTCGTTAAATAAACAAATCTTTCAGCAGATGCGACGATTAGGATGTTCTGCGGATTGGTCCCGAGCTCGTTTTACGATGGATGAAGGTTTTACTAGAGCCGTGAACGAAGGTTTTGTGAAATTATATAAAGATGGTTTAATTTATCGGGGGAAGCGATTAGTTAACTGGGATCCAGTATTAGGAACAGCAATTTCGGATCTTGAAGTAGAACACATAAAATCTCAAGGATTTATATGGTATATACGATATCCATTAGCAGATGGAGTGAAAACTGGGGAAGAAAAAGAGTATGTGGTAATAGCTACTACAAGACCAGAAACCTTATTAGGTGATACCGGAATAGCAATTAATCCTCTGGATGAGAGATATCAGAAATTAATAGGAAAATTTGTTCTTTTACCTTTTTTTGATCGTCGTCTTCCAATAGTCGCTGATAAAACTATTGATATGTCTAAGGGTACGGGATGTATGAAACTTACTCCTGCTCATGACTTTAAAGATTATGAAATTGCCCAAAAATATAAATTACCACTGATAAATATTTTTAATTTAGATGGTACGATTCGTACATCTGCTCAAGTATTTAATTATCAAGGTACCATGACTAATACTTTAAGTACCCAAATACCCAAAGAATTTCATGGTTTATCCCGCAAAGAGGCGAGAAAAAAAATTCTCGACTGTCTAAAAAATATAGGTCTATTAGAAAAAACAGAGTCATATGAATTAGTTCTCCCTTCGGGAGAAAAAAGTAGAGCAATAATTGAACCGATGTTAACTGATCAATGGTATCTACGTACTAGAGATTTGGCTAAAACCGCTATACACGCTGTAAGACAAAAAAAAATTAATTTTGTTTCCCAGCAATATGAAAATATGTATTTTTCATGGATGTCCAAGATTCAGGATTGGTGTTTATCACGTCAGTTATGGTGGGGACATCGAATCCCGGCCTGGTATGATGAAACAGGTAAAATTTACGTAGGACGAAATGAACAAGAAGTTCGAAAAGCAAATAATCTCTCTTCTAAGATCTTATTAACACAAGATGATGATGTTTTAGATACATGGTTTTCATCTGGGTTATGGACTTTTGGTACTTTAGGATGGCCCGACAAAACGAATTGCTTACGACTGTATCATCCGACTAGTGTTCTAGTGAGTGGTTTCGATATTATTTTTTTTTGGATAGCACGCATGATTATGCTTTCTATGTATTTTATTAAAGATGAAAATGGTCAGGGTCAGGTTCCATTTAAAACAGTTTATATTACAGGTTTAATTAAGGATGAACAAGGCAATAAAATGTCTAAATCTAAAGGTAATGTAATTGATCCTCTAGATATAATAGATGGAATATCATTAGAAAAACTATTGAAGAAACGTACTGATCACATGCTACAACCAAAACTTGCTAATAATATTAAAATTCGGACGAAAAAACAATTTCCACAGGGAATAAAATCTCATGGTGCAGATGCGCTACGTTTTACTTTAACTTCCTTATCTTGTCCTTCTCGCAATATTCATTTTGATCTAAAACGGTTAGAAGGATATCGAAATTTTTGTAATAAATTATGGAATGCAGGCAGATTTGTTCTGCAGAATACGGAAAAATCTGTTTTAATGTCGGATATTCATCAGAACAAAAGAACATTGGCAGATCGATGGATTTTAGCGGAATTTAATCGGACAGTTAAAATATACCGTAATGCTCTTGATAATTATCGATTAGATTTAGCATCTAATGCTATTTATGAATTTATTTGGAATCAATTTTGTGATTGGTATTTAGAAATCACCAAAATAGTATTCAAAAGTCATTCTAAATCAAGACAATGTATAGCACGTTACACTTTAATAAAAGTATTTGAATCATTATTACGCCTAGCTCATCCTATTATACCTTTTATTACTGAATATATTTGGTTACGGCTTAATAAATTAAGAGAAAATAATGAATCTATTATGAGTCAGGAAATTCCATTGTATCAATCTTCAGAAGAAGATGATTCCGCCATAAATGATATGGAATTAATAAAAGAAGTTATCGTATATATACGTAATATTCGTACTCAAATGAATATTAGCGTTAATCATAAAATTGATTTATTGATACAACCCTGTAATAACAATAGTGTAAATTATAATATTATTCACGACAATTTCGAATTATTACAAAGTCTTGCCAAAGTCAAAAATATGACTATAGTCAGTAATGATTCTCTGCCGGTGATTCGAATCACAAAATTAATTGCAGACATAGAAATTCATATTCCATTATCGGATGTAAGAACTCAGCATATAGAATATAAGAGGTTGAATAACCAAATTACTAAATTAGTAGAAAGAATCAAGGTACTGGAAATACGTTTATCTAATAAAAATTTTTTATCTCATGCTCCAAAAGAAGTAGTATTAAAAATGGGTGAACAGCTCAGAATATTACGAGACAAAAAGAAAATTCTATTAATTAAACAGAGTATGTTTTAAACTTCTGGAGTTAATAAACTAAAATTTAGGGAAAGATTATATAACTTAGACCTCATTTATTCCTTATAATAAATATACTCGATTAAATCCAGTACTTTATGGGAGTAACCAGTTTCATTATCGTACCAAGAGATTAATTTTACAAAGTTATTATTTAAAGACATACTTGCTTTAGCATCAAATATTGATATCAACCGAGAACCATTAAAATCCGTAGAAACTACGGAATCTTCAGTATATCCCAGAATTCCTTGTAGGTCTCCTAGAGATGCATGTTTTATGGTATTACATATTAATTGATAACATGCAGATGTTTTTAATCTTACCGTTAAATCTACCACTGAAACATTAGCAATAGGCACACGAAAAGCCATGCCTGTTAATTTTCCTTTCAATACCGGAATGACTTTACCGACAGCATTCGCTGCTCCTGTAGAGGAAGGAATAATATTTTGTAATGCACCACGTCCTCCTCTCCAATCTTTCTGAGATTGGCTATCCACACTTTTTTGTGTGGCTGTAATTGCATGTATAGTAGTCATAAGTCCTTCTAGAATACCAAAATTATCGTTGATAACTTTAGCTAAAGGAGCGAGACAGTTAGTAGTACAGGACGCATTAGAAATTATTTTTTGTCCGGTATAACAAACATGATTTACACCCATTACGAACATTGGAATATCGTCGCGGGGTGGAGCAGTAAGAACTACTTTTCTAGTACCAGCCAGAAGATGTTGTGTAAGAATTTCTTGTGTTAGAAATAATCCTGATGATTCTACTACAATATTTGCTTCTACTTCATCCCAGCGTAACTGCCTAGGATCTTTTATAGCAGTTATTCTAACTGAATTTCCATTAATAATAAGATTATTTTGATTAATCTCTATAGAACCTAAAAATCTACCGTGAGTAGAGTCATATTTTAACATATAGGCTATATAATCTATGCTCAGAATATCATTAATAGCTACGATTTTAATCATCTTTCTTTGTTGTGCCGCGCGAAATATCATGCGACCAATGCGACCAAATCCATTAATACCTAATTTAATCTTCATTCTCTTCCTCAAAAATATTTTGATCGTCTATATCTAACTAATGAAATTATGAATTAATCTATGGAAAATAGTAGTATGTATTTATACTATTTATTTTAAATCATTATGTATGTAAGACATTGTGCATAAATATGATAGGAATCATTTTTCATTAAAATAATATTTGGTAGTAAACACTCAGAGTGGAGACTATAGGGAATTTGGTGAAGAACAGTGTTTACTACCCAAGAAGGTAATGTTGAGATGAAATGTCGTCTAATGTCCGTTTCTAACCCAGAAAAAAGAAGAGAATTTCTTAAGTCTGATTTAACTACACTAGTATAAGTGGGAAACCACATTAAGTTCCACTCTTTTAAGCCGGCTAATGCCGCTGCCTTTGATACAGCATCATCAAAATCACCTAACTGATCAATCAAGCCTATTTTTTTAGCATCTAGACCAGACCAAACACGTCCTTGTGCAATTTGATCTATTTGATTATAGGATCTATTTCGATCTTGAGCAATAAAATTAATAAATTTTCTATAACCATTCTCGATTTTGAGTTGCATGATTTCTTGCGATTCCGGACTAAGTCCTGTAAAGGATGACTGAATTGCTAATGGAGATGTAACTACTCCATCCGAATATACTCCCAAACTAGACAAAGTATTTTCGATAGTCACCACGACACCAAATATACCTATAGATCCCGTTATAGTGGTTGGTGCAGCTATAAGATAGTTAGCAGGACTAGATATCATATATCCTCCCGAAGCAGCATATCCTCCCATAACGACTACAATGGGTTTACCAGAATGACGAGTAGTTACTATTTGTTGGCGTATATATTCGGAATCAGACTCAGTTCCTCCTGGACTATTTATATATAAAATAATAGCTTTAATATCAGGATTTAACCGGGCATAACCTAACTGTTGTGCTATTGTATCGCTACTAATAATAGAGTCACCTTGTTCAGTATTTTCGTTGGTAATTAGTCCACTCATACTAATAACCGCTATTTTGTTCTTTTGAGACGGTGAATTATTTTTTAACGCATAATCATATATGCTTATGCCATTATAACTATTGTTAGTTTTATTCCATCCTAGTTTTACAATCATGTGTTTCTCAAAATCAGATAGAGACATTAATTTATCTACTAATTTATTATTATAGGCATATTGTGCAGTATCACCTCCTTCTTGTCTTAACTTCTTTATAATTGTTGCTGCTGCGGGAAAAATTTGCTCTCTAGATACTTTGCGATTATGAGCTATTTGATTAATATATTCATTCCATAACTGATCTATTAAAATAGCGTTCATTTTGCGTACTTGGGGTGACATATTATTACGGATTATAGGCTCTACCGCTGATTTATACTTACCCACTCTAAACACATGATAATTAATATGTAAATTATCTAGTAAGTTTTTATAATACACCTCACTTATAGCTAATCCATGTAAATCTACCTCTCCATCAGGAGATAAATAAATTTTATTTGCAAAAGATGCTAGATAATACTGCTCTTGAGTATAATTTTCAGCAATTGAGAGAATTACTTTTCCACTCCTCCGAAATTCCTCTAGAGCTTTTCCTATATAATGCAAAGCTGGTTGAGTAGCACCACTAAAGTTTTTTAGATCTAAAATGAGATAATGTATATTACTATCATTTTTAGCTTGTCGAATAATTTCCACTGTTTGGAATAAAGAGTTTTGGAAAACATAGTTGTTCTGTCTTTTAAAAAAACTCAAAACTTTATTTCCTATGGAACTACTTACCATAATAGGTTCATCATTTATTGGACCTTTAATATCTAAAACTAAAGCCTGTGGCGGGGAACTAGTCACCATTGTAGGATCGATAAACTCTAGTCCTAGCATAATAGATAGGATCAAAAAAACACTTTTAATAAAATTATCTCGAATCAACTTGAGTGATTTCCATAAAAAGATAAAAAATTTTTTTATTAAACGCACTATGTGATGCATAATATCTCCGAATTATATATTATTTCTCTATAATCAATCTAAAAAAAGGTGGTTTCTATTTTTACTGTATATTCTCAATAATACATTCATTTATAAAAATAAATGATATTTATTTTATATAAAAATTTTTGTCCAAGCATGTTAATTTATATTAATTAAATTTTTATATTTTGTGTGGAAAATAAGTAATAAATCTTTTTAATCCTCTATATGTCTCATTGAGCGTTATAAATAATTGAACATATATCCTAATACTATTAATACTGATAATCTTATCTATACTTAGATAAGAAATATTTTTTTCCTCTAATATCTCGAGATTAGAAAAGTCTATTATATCTAATTAAAAAATAACATAGCAAATAAAAATTTTTATATCAAGGAATAATATTATCGGATGATTTTATGATTAAAAAAGATTATTTGCGAGTTCTTTCCCCTCCAGAAGATGAACAAACTCTAATAGAGAGAGCAGATTTACTATCTGGCTATACTTTAAGTGAGTTAGGATCCAACATCCCTATAAAATTGCAATATCATAAGGGATGGGTAGGTCTGCTAATGGAAAAATATCTCGGAGCCGATGCCGGTAATAAATCAAAACCCGACTTCACCCGAATAGGAGTAGAATTAAAGACTATTCCTGTAAATTCCGATGGAACACCATTAGAAAATACATTTATTTGTGGAGTATCATTAATCAATACTATCGGTCTTACCTGGGAGCAGTCTTCTGTACGTAATAAACTTATACGAGTCTTATGGATTCCTATAGAAGGAAGTCGTACAATACCACTCTCTCAGAGAAGAATAGGTAGCCCATTTTTATGGAGTCCAAGTACAGAGCAAGAATTATATTTACGTCGAGACTGGGAAGATTTTATGGATTCAATTACATTTGGTGAAATCGAAGATATTACTGCCCGTAATGGCGAGTGTCTGCAAATAAAAACTAAATCCTCTTCAAGTAAATGTTTTACTGCAGCATATGATAAATATGCTCACCGAATTCGTACCCGACCGCGAGGATTTTATTTAAAAAAAAACTTTACTCATCTTATATTAAAGAGTCAATTTTTTGATTAAATTCAAATAATTTACTCTAATTTTTAGATATAAATTTCCCATAAATATGTTTACATGGATAATAGTTCCAAGTACATGGATATCATTAATTACTTTAATGAGTGTAGAAATTATCCTAGGTATTGACAATATTATTTTAATATCTTTCCAAATATCTCATCTTTCTCGTCATCAACAAAAGACTGCTTTAATGTTTGGGTTAGGAGTATCAATGGTAATACGTATTATCTTATTAAGTATTGCCAGTTGGATGCTTAAATTTACTCACCCTATATTTACTCTCTTCTTTCATAATTTTTCATTTCGGGAATTAATTTTTTTACTGGGAGGAATATTTTTATTATGGAAATCTTTTAAAGAACTACATAATACAATTTTATTAAATTTTAATTCCTCAGAATCAGGATTTGTTTCTAGAAAAACAGATTTGTTTTCATTGGGAAAAGTCGTGGGACAGATAATTGTGTTAGATATTCTTTTTAGCATGGATTCAGTACTGACTGCCGTCAGTATCTCTACAAATCAGACAGTAATGTTTATTGCCTTAATTTTTTCAGCAATTATACTGTTCTTTTTTTCTAGAAAAATAGCTAAATTTATGCACGATAACATTTTTATCAAGATATTAACTTTAGCCTTTATAGGTTTATTAGGAATAGTTCTTATGCTAGAAGGAATTTTCATCCATATTCCTCGAGGATATCTATATGCATCTTTATGTTTTGCTCTATTAGTAGAAGGTTTAAATTTTTTATATAGAAAAAATCATGTTCAATAATAGCATTACTTGAAATGGAACTGAGTTGAGAATCGTTGTTCTATTGTTTGACGTTGTGTGATGGGTCGAAGGTATTTTTTTATATAATAAAACTTCAGGTAATAAAAAAGGTATCCTATTATAATTAGATGACATTGCAGCTCAGTATGTTGCGTGCTCATGAAAGACTCAAGAATATCCTCCTTGAGGGTCATAAAGTTCTAGACAAACTATTTGTCCTCGATATTTGGCGTAAAAATATCGCTTGTCTCAGGTCAGTAATACTTATATAATATATATATTTATTATCAAGATAATATGGGATAGATAATCCCCATATGAAATAAAGCTTCCATCTTAATCAAAATATAATTATAGTAGTACATACTTTTTTTTAAAAAAAATTTAAATTTTATCCTAAAGTAATATGACTGTGCAGTACCATTATCTGCCAAATTACATTTACGAATATGTGACAGAATATCATTCTCTCTCACATGAGAAGGATAATATCATTATCAATTTTAGGTTGATATGCTGCAATTATTCCTTCCATTTGTTCCAAATAAGAGACGACGGCGATCAATTTTTATCTCGGCAGATGGCAAGAACCGTAAAATATAGATATTGGAGAACCATACTGATCCCGATCCTAATATGTAGTTAATATGTAGTTAGTAAAATAACTTTTCATTATATCTAATGTGCTGACATCTTCAAAAGATATTTATCCTAATCTAGATTAGAGTTAATACTCTACTACTATAGAAATAGTATCGGAATAGTTCCCAGCAGTTACATTGGTCTGTTTATTATTAACCGATACTTGATATGTAATCACTTGAGTACTACCTAGACCTGTAAAACCAAATTTACTATTTTTATTCCAGATAATATTGGTGTCAGGATGATAAATATTATATTGGATATAATGACCTAGTCCATCACTCATTTGTCTCCATCCTCCATGAGAAAAATTACCATCCGTAAACCAAACATTAAAATGTTCTTTTTTAGTGCAGCTTACCGTGATATGAGCAGGTAATGGGATAACTTTAGCTAGTGAAGTGGTAGACCCCAAATCAATATCATTAATTGTATTTATTAAACATTCTTTATTTACTGACCCATGTACTTTGACAGTAGTAAATCCTTTTCCTTTCCAATTAGAAAAACATAGAAATAATGTACCTACTCGACAAATAGAATATTCCCATTTTATTTGAATCACGTCTTCATAAAGACCCGAAGAAACGTTAGTACTGGGTTGAGTTTTTATATAGAGAGGAATTTCACTATTATTTGCGGAAAATATTAATGACAGTAAATTTAATTTATCGAAGTCTATTTCTTGTCCTACTTTATAAGCATACTGATAATTTTTATCTGGATATATTAGATATGGAATATCTTCTTCTGGTGAAGAATCTTGATTTTTGAGCTTCATGTTATTTAAAGTAGAAATAATCTGAGCTCTAATAGTGTTATGAGTTAAAAATGTAGCATTAAATCCGGAACAAACCATGCCTGACTTGCCGGAAGACTGGATAGATCCGTGAAGTAGACTAAAGGAATTAGTAGGTCCTAAATTTACATCTCCATGAGAAAAAGTACAATCTCCTCTGGTTACAGGCAGATAGAAAAGAGCAATAATAATTGGAAAAATTTTTATATAATTGCGTGGATAATTGAAATTATTATTGTCCTTTACTTGCATAGCTGTAATCCTGGAGTGGATATTCCATCTTCGGATAGTTTATCAACTACTACTTTACAAGTAGTATTATTGTCAGATCTAGTAATAAGAAGTATATTCTGCTTGTTCTTATTGATATCTTTAATAAAGACTTCTCCTTGTAATCCTGACCAAGTAATGTTAGAGGTTCCTATTATCCTCACTAGACTTCCGGGAGGTAAAAAGTGACCTTCTTGATCTATCACTGAAAAAAAAGCGGATTGAGTACTGGAAAGATCAAAATTTACTATATAACCACTCCGGTCCTTAAGGATAAATTTTCTAATTGTGGAAGGAATATTAATCCCAGCTGAAATATTTTTAGGATCAATGGATATGGTAGCAGGATACCATGATGGTACAGATGAAACTAATAAATATCCCTTACTATTAGTTTTTCCAATAAAGCTGTTTTCATAAAAAATAGGGATATTTTGATATCCATTAGTTGAAATCAGTACGAATCCATCATTAATAGGTGAGGAAAAATTAATATATTTTCCTATAGCCACTAAGGACCCACTTAATTGCCACCAGAGGTTTGGATAATTATTCACTTCATCTAAACCAACTTGAGTAGAAAAATATTTATTTTTCCAAATAAGATTAGCTTGATGAAAGGTATCATTAGTATTTTTCTTAGAAAAAGTAACATTCCATCCTATCCCTTCATAATAGGGAATACTTCTATTCCATGATTGACTTATGAAGGAATTATGCTCTTCATCTACCTCAGATACAAAAGATGTATTTCCAAAACTATTTAAAGGTATACTTAACATTAAGTGTACTTTATAGCCGGATTTTTCCCCCGTATATTTATATTTATTTATTGAAGTCCATAAATGAATATTCCTTCCTAAGGAAGTACTATATGAAATATTCAATTCTTTTAATCTTTTTTTATTTAACTCTTGGTTTGCTAGAAAACTTACACTCATATTGCTAGACTTACTCAAATTAATGGTACCATTAATTTGAGTTAAATGCTGAATTAAGTAGTTGGCTGAGTGACTCGCATAATTTAATAACTCACTATAACTTCCAATTCGGTAGTTATATTGAGCATTGAAATTTAAGAATGTATTCTGGTATGTATATCCTAAGTTTATCTGTTGTCCTGTATACTGCCAATTACTGTTATTCCATTTATCAGAATTCATATTAAATTTAAAGAGAGATCTAATATTATTAGTGACTACATTAGAAACAGAATACACTGGCGTGCTCTTTTCTTTGGTTGCACTACTGATACTCCATGAAATATTTACTATTCCTAAAAGGAAACATTTTATATCACTTCCTAGTCCTATATTAAAAAAATTTTTAGTACTTTCTATTATTGTATTCACTGTTATCCATGGTGCTAACCCATATCTTATAAATCCCCTTAAAGACATATTCGAATCATAATCAAAAGATTTCTGTCCGTAATTTCGTCGTAAAGATCCTACTGCTAGACTAAAATCAGTGCTACCTACATTAAGGATATTTCTATCTACATAACAAGGAACTTTGATTCTTTTAGAGCGTCCTAATAAATCGGATGTGAGAATAGTAGCCATATTATACCCATTGAAATATCCTAAATTATTTATCAACCGAAATTTTCCTGGACTAATTGGTCTAGAGATTATTTTTTCATTATTCATATATACATCTAATATACTAGGCATAGTAGCATATCCACTAATGTTAGGTAAGGAATAGGTAATTCTCTCCGGATGTATAGTGAATTGTCTGGATACTTTCATTCCAACCATCCGCACTGGAGAATAACCGGCAAAAACATCAGTAGTATAATCACCTATTATATAGTGCAACATATGTGGTTCGCTATTCATACTCCATTGAGTTTCATAACGTATGTAAGATGATTTTTTTATATTTGGATTTAAGAAACTGTTGATTCGTAATAGCCCCGTATGTGAGAAGATACCTATGCGATTAAATAATCTAATCTCTGACCATAATGAAGATTTAACTTTTTTATTATTCTTCAGCAAGGTATTTAAATACCAATCATAATTTAATATTGCTCCGAAAGAACTTTGTCCTGAGTCTTTGCTTATAAGTGGATAGTTTAGTGGCCTAATTTTTTTTTCGGGCCACCAAGAATAAGGTACATCCATAAACAATCTTTGCATATTGGGATCATATTTAGTAATTAAATTACTTACTAAATCTAGAGCTATCTCATTGTGACTAAAATTGTGTAGTTCTCCGAGGATTATCTTATCCAAATTTAATCCTATTTTTTTCAATGAGGATATTGACATATAAAAATGCCTATTTTTATATTTTACGGGTAATATTTGGTGCGTAGCATTGCCATTAATCACTAACTCTAAATATAACTGAGTACTGGTGCTAGTCGATAAAATGTTTTGACTGATTTGAC
>JBAPLS010000011.1:0-19697 GCA_037083765.1 Candidatus Dasytiphilus stammeri | reverse complement strand
ATATTGAGAACAGGTGGGTTCAAAACGACAATTAGGACCTAATAGCACACTAATAAAATAGTGATAGTACTCAATTATTGAGATTAGCAGTCGTCTTGCATAATACGAAAATTTTTCCATAAGATTTTTAATATGTTGAGAATTGAATGATTATTTTTATTAATTAAAGATTTTTTTATAATTACAATAAAATCTATCGATCTGAGAGAATTTTGATGTAAACGAAAACTTTCCCGTATAAGTCTTTTAATTCTATTCCGTGCATGTGCTAACTTAATCACTTTTTTGCTTATACATATTCCCACCCGTGGGTATTCTAGAAAATTAGTTCGATAGAGAATCGTAATATCTGTGATCCAAATTGATTTTGAATTTCGAAACACATCTCTAAATTTTTTATCATTATCTAACCGCAATATCTTTGGAAATTTATATCTTTCCATTTTTACTTTTTCAGTAAAATTAAATTATCAATTACAAATACTCAAACAAGATCGTTTTTTAGCACGACGTCGAGCAAAAATTTTACGTCCATTTTTCGTAGACATTCTAATCCGAAAACCATGACTACGATGGCGCTTGATTACTGAAGGTTGAAAAGTACGTTTCATAATTCACTTCTGTTTTAGATAAACATATCTAATCTTAATAAGGTAGTCAATAAAATTTTAAAAAAATTACTCTGACTGACGTTACGATATGATTTTAAATCAAAACGATGTAATTTAATATTAATTGTGATAAAATTTAATATTTAATTAGCTCAAAATTACAGAATGAATAAAACTGACACTAAATAACTTATTTATTATAATATTTTAAAAAATCTTTTATGAAATTTACTATAAAACGGGAAGAATTACTAAAACCATTACAACAAACTACTAGACCTATTAGTAATAAACCCTTATTGCCTATAATTAATAATATTCTTCTCAAAGTAAGTCAAGGAATATTATGGTTAACTTCTACTGATCTTGAAATAGAGATGAAAACACACATTCTTCTAACAGAACCATATGAAGCAGGTTTAATTACTGTTCCAGCCAGAAAATTATTAGACATTTGTAGATGTTTGCCCGCTAATTGCGACATAAGTGCTGCTCTCAAACAAGACCAAATGTTGTTAATTTCGGGAAATAGTAAGTTTTATTTAGCTACTTTATCAGCAGAGAATTTTCCAAATTTAGACGACTTTATAAATGAAATCGAGTTTACTATTCACCAAAATATAATCAAACATTTGATAGAAGCTACCGCTTTTTCTATGGCACGACAAGATGTACGTTATTACCTTAATGGTCTTTTGTTAGAGGTTAATGGTAGAGAACTATGTACTGTAGCTACTGATGGACATCGTTTATCTTTTTGTAAGACCACTTTAAGTAAAAGTTTTTCTTACACTGCAATTATTATCCCAAGAAAGACAGTGCTCGAAATTTTAAGATTACTAGAAAATAATGAACAATTATTAAAAATTCAGTTGAGTAAAAATAATATGAGACTGTATCTCACTAATTGTATTATTACATCTAGAATTATCGATGGACAATTTCCTAATTATCGTACGGTAATAAAAAATAATTATGATAAAATAGTATTAGTAGAAGCAGATTTATTGAGATCTGCTTTATCTCGTGCTTATATTCTGGCTAATGAAAGATTCCACGGCGTGTGTTTAGATTTAAAAACAAATCAGTTAAAAATTACTGCTACTAATATGGCACAAGAAAAAGCGGAAGAAATAGTGGATGTTGTTTATAAAGGTGAACATTTAAGTATAATTATTAATGTTAGATACCTTCTAGATGTACTGCAAATTTTAAAAGACGAAAATATTCGGATCTTGCTGATAGATTCAGAATCTAGTATTCAAATTAAAAGAGTTACGATTTATTCAGATGATATGTATGTAATAATGCCAATGCAATTATAATGGAACTAAAAATATAATTTGATATTTATAGTAAAAAAGTTTCACTGCATATTTTTCGAGATAATAAATTAGTGATATATCCTCCTAATAAGGATTTGTTAACAATTTAATTATTATAGAAGTGAGAAAAATTAATGTCCAATACTTATAATTCTTCATGCATTAAGGTCTTAAAAGGACTGGAAGCAGTACGTAAACGTCCCGGAATGTATATTGGAGATACAGAGGATGGTACGGGATTACACCATATGATCTTTGAAGTAGTTGATAATGCTATTGATGAAGCTTTAGCAGGTTACTGTCAAAATATATCCGTTACTATTCATGCAGATCACTCTGTATCTGTACAAGATGATGGTCGTGGGATACCGACCGATATCCATGAAGAAGGTATTTCTGCAGCTGAAGTTATTATGACCGTCTTACATGCAGGTGGAAAATTTGATCATACCTCTTATAAAGTTTCTGGAGGCTTACATGGAGTTGGTATTTCCGTTGTAAATGCACTTTCAGAAAAATTAGAATTAGTGATTCACCGAGAAGGAAAAGTGTATTCTCAATTTTACTTTAATGGTTTTCCTCAATCTTCACTATGTATAACTGGTGATACTAAAAAAACGGGTACTATTATAAGATTTTGGCCCAATTCTAAAATATTTAGTAATATTAGTTTTAATTATGAAATTTTAGCATCTCGATTACGCGAACTTGCCTTCTTAAACTCAGGACTTTTAATTCATCTGGAAGATCAACGTAATAATAGTAAGTGTTGTTATCAGTATACGGGAGGAATAAAAGCTTTTGTAGAGTATTTGAGCCAAAATCACCCACCAATTCATCCTAAAATATTTTTCTTTTCAGAAGAAAAAAAATCTATTCATGTTGAAATTGCTTTACTATGGAATAAAGAATTTAAAGAAAAAATTACCTGTTTTACTAATAATATTCCTCAAAAAGATGGAGGTACTCACTTAGCGGGTTTTAGAACTGCTATTACGCGTACTTTCAATGCCTATATAGAGAAGGAAGGATATAATAAAAAATCTAAAATTACTCTTACCGGAGAGGATACACGAGAAGGGATAGTAGCAGTACTCTCTGTAAAAGTTCCAGAACCTAAATTTTCTTCTCAAACTAAAGAAAAATTAGTTTCTTCTGAAGTCAAGTGGGTAGTAGAATCCTTAATGCATGATCATTTAGTAGAATTTTTACTTGAAAATCCTCACGATTCTAAAATCATCGTTACTAAGCTATTAGAATCTGCTCGATTACGTGAAGCCTCCCGACGGGCACGGGAAATTACTCGACGTAAGGTAGTTGATATATTAGGGCTTCCAGGAAAATTAGCTGACTGCCAAGAACGTACTCCTCATAATTCAGAACTTTATTTAGTCGAAGGAGACTCAGCCGGAGGATCTGCTAAACAAGGTCGTAATCGTCAAAATCAAGCCATTTTACCATTAAAAGGCAAAATTCTTAATGTTGAAAGAGTAAAATTTGAAAAAATGATTTCTTCACAGGAAGTAGCATCATTAATTACAGCTCTAGGTTGTGGAATAGGAACATCAGAATATAATATTGATAAGTTACGGTATCATCGAATTATTATTATGACTGATGCTGATGTAGATGGAGCTCATATTCGCACCTTATTACTGACATTTTTTTATCGCCAGTTTCCCGAAATTATTGAACGTGGTTATCTTTATATTGCTCAACCCCCACTTTATAAGATCAAAAAAGGAACGATAGAACAATATATCAGAGATGATCGATCTTTAGAAAAATATCTTCTTTCTTTAGCAGTTGATAAAACTAGAATTTATATTCCTAATGGAAATCTTATTATTAGTGGAGAGCAATTAAAGACTTTATTGTCTGAATATCGTAATATACAGAAAATCATAACTTTTTTAGAACCACGATATTCAAGAAAATTATTAAATGTATTAATGTTTTATCCTATGCTGAAAGAAGTCTCTGAGAAAGAAGAAGTGAACAAGTGGATTCAAACATTAGTAAATAAACTTAATGAAACAGTTACTTATGGAGATGTCTATGAGGGTAACGTAAACTATAATAATGACTTACAGCTCTATGAGCCCGAAATAATTGCTCGCATACAAGGTAATATTATAAAATATATTATCGATTATTTTTTTCTCCAAAGTAGAGAATATCAAAAAATGTGTGCGTTAGGAGAAAAATTACAAATATTGCTCAACTCTAATCCCTTTCTTATAAAAGGATCTTATCGTCAGCACATTGAATCTTTTGATCAAGCTTTTGAATGGTTAAGAAAAGATGCTCAAAATGGATTATCAATTCAGCGGTATAAGGGTTTAGGTGAAATGAACCCAGAACAACTTTGGAAAACTACTATGGATCCTACTCATCGACGAATGTTACGTGTAACTATAAATGATGCTGTGGTAGCTAATAAAATTTTTTCAACATTAATGGGAGATGAAGTGGAACCCCGAAAAAAATTTATTGAGTTAAATGCGCTTAACGCATCTAATATAGATATATGAAAAATATATCTTTATTTCTCCGGACGTAAAGTAGGAAAAAGAATAACATCTCGTATATTGAACTTATTAGTGAATATCATTACTAGGCGATCAATTCCAATACCCAGACCAGCAGTAGGTGGCATACCATGTTCTAATGCTCTAATATAATCTTTATCATAGATATTCTCATTATTATGATGATGATTATCATGATCAGATTGATAATTACATCTTTGTTGTACAAAGCGATTATATTGTTCTTCAGCATCATTTAGCTCTGAAAACCCATTGCCTATCTCATAACCATTAATAAATAATTCAAATCTTTCGCATAGAAAGGGATAGTTATCATGACTACGTGCTAATGGGGATACTTCAGTAGGATAATCTGTAATAAAAGTTGGATATATTAAATGTTTTTCTACCGCTATATCAAAAATTTCAGTGAGAATACGTCCATGACCCCAATGACTTTTTACATTAATTCCTAAACGTTGCGCAAATTTTGCCGTGAGATGAACATCTTCTAAAATATTTAGATTTATTTCGGGACAATATTTTAATATTGATTCTTTCATAGAAAGTTTAGTAAAAGATTTATTAAAATCAAAGGTGTATTTTCCATACTGGATTATGGAGGTACCTAATATTTTTTGTGTTAAGTTTCTTAATAAGTTTTCAGTAATTTGAATCAGATCTTTGTAATCAGCATAAGCCATATACAGTTCCATCATAGTAAATTCAGGATGATGTCGTGAAGAGAGGCCCTCATTGCGAAAATTTCGGCTTAATTCAAATATTCTTTCCAAACCACCTATTACCAATCGTTTAAGATAAAGTTCGGGGGCAATGCGAAGATATAAGTTGATATCCAGAGCATTATGATGAGTAACAAATGGTTGTGCTCCAGCTCCTCCCGCTATTTTTTGCATTATAGGAGTTTCTACTTCTATAAAATTCTCTTTATCCATAAATTTTCGAATATTAAAGATAATTTTGGAACGTAAAATAAAAGTATCCCGTGACTGATCGTTAGTAATAAGATCAAGATAACGTTGTCGATAACAAGTTTCTTTATCTGCTAAGCGATGAAATTTATCAGGTAAAGGACGAAGTGATTTAGTCAAAAGACGTATTTTCGTACAAAATATTGAAAGTTCATTAGTGTTAGTTTTAAATAAAATTCCCTGAGCACCAATAATATCTCCTAAATCCCAACTTTTAAATTCGTTATAATAAAAATTATAATCATAAATATCATATTTGATATATAATTGAATTCTTCCCTCTCTATCTTGTAGAGTAACAAAAGATGATTTACCCATAATACGTCTGGTTATTATACGTCCTGCTACTCTAATAACAATATTGAGATTTTTTAAATCAATCTTATTTTTATTACCAAATTTTAAATGTAGTTCACTAGAAAGATAAGTAGGACGAAAATCATTTGGAAATGCTATTCCCTGTTTACGTAATTGATGTAATTTTTTTCGTCTATTTTTGAACTCATCATTTAATTCACCTGTATTTAGAGATGAATATGGTTTTTTAGACATTAATATGCCTCATAATCTAGCTTTTAAATTTTCTTCAAGAAATAAGTCTATTTCTCCATTTAAAACAGCTTGTATATTACGAGTTTCTATACCCGTACGTAAATCCTTAATACGTGAATCATCGAGTACATAAGATCTGATTTGTCTTCCCCATGCAATGTCCGGTTTATTTTTTTCCTGCGTCTGTTTATCTGCATTTCTTTTTTTTAACTCTAGATTATATAATTTAGCTTTCATTTGTTTAATGGCTTGCTCTTTATTTTTATGCTGAGAACGAGCATTTTGACATTGGGTAACTGTGCCCGTAGGAAGATGTGTAATGCGTACTGCAGATTCAGTACGATTGACATGTTGTCCCCCTGCACCCGAAGATCGATATACATCAATTCGTAAATCGAGATAATTAAGATCGATCTCTATATTATCTTTAACTACGGGATATATAAATGCAGAACTAAAAGAAGTATGTCGTCTTCCGCCCGAATCAAATGGACTTTTACGAACTAAACGATGAATACCGGTTTCAGTACGTAACCATCCAAATGCATATTCTCCTGACACGAGAATTGTTGTACATTTTATTCCTGCTTTTTCTCCTAACGATTCAGAAATAATTTCAGTACCAAATCTCTTTTTTTCAGCCCATCGTAAATACATTCTGCTTAACATATAAGCCCAATCTTGAGCTTCTATTCCACCGGATCCTGCTTGTATATCTAAATAGCAGTTTTCTCGATCTTGTTGTCTATGAAAAAATTTCCTAAATTCTAATTCTCTTATCCTGTCTTCTATATTTTTGAGGTCAGTATATATTACTGGTAATATTTCAAGATTATTTTCCTCGTTAGCTAGTTCTAGTAAAGTTTTAGCATCGTTTAACTCACTGAAGAAAGCTTGTACCGCATTTAAAGTGGTTACTAGTAAAGAACGCTGTTTATTTAAAGCACTTACTAATGAAATATTTTTCCAGGTTTTATTTTGAGCCAAAAGCATATTAATTTTTTTTAGGCTTTCTTGAGTAGAGACAGAATCAAAGATTCCTCCGCAGGATCTGACTACGTTTATAAAGTTGTAGAATCATCTCTGTTAAATAGGAAATGTCGAAAATATTTTTTGTCATTACAAACTCAGACTATCTCAATCCAACTAGATTAGTTCACATGGTGTGAATATAAAATATGAGAATCAATAATTCAAGTATTTTGAATACTATTCAAAAGAATATTCATTCTTCAAATATTTTACTGATTTTTATGTTCGTGCGATAAGTGACTTTTTTTTAAAAAGTCAGATCTATTATATCATGATACGGGAAATTTTCTAGTCAGATTATTTTTTAAAATTCTGCATAATAAAATATTTCTTGTTTTATGAAAATAACAAGTTATATTTATATAAATTATAAAATAAGTAATTTTATATGAAATTTATAGAGCATTTTACTTTACCTCTTTCATCTAGTGAATTACCACTGACATTAATTTCTATGGAAGAATGGTGTATTATTACTACTTCAGGAACTGATGCTCTAAGTTATATGCAAGGACAGATTACATCTGATATTAATCAATTACATGTTAATGATTATTGTCACAGTGCTCACTGTAATGCTCAAGGCAAAATGTTGACTAACTTAGTATTATTTTTTTATAAAGGACATCTATCTTGGATAATACGAAATTCAGTACGGGATATTCAAATAGGAGCGTTAAAAAAATATGCAATCTTTTCAGATTTTAATCTAACTGCACTGGATAGAACAGTCATTATAGGGATTGCAGGACACGAAGCTAAATCTACCCTAAATCAAATATTTCCTGTATTACCTAGTATCCACTGTCCTGTAGTAGAAAATACTAGTAGTACACTCTTGCTTTACTTTCCCCTACCTCGTGATCGCTTTCTGATCATTACTAATCTGACTAGATCTATAAAATTACAACAACAGTTGTCTAAAAAATTTATTAAATTTAATAATAGTAAACAATGGTTAGCTTTAGATATCGAAGCAGGGTATCCTATTATTGATCAGGAGAATTCTGGTCAATTTTTTCCACAAGCGGCTAACTTACATTATATGCAAGCTATTAGTTGGACTAAAGGATGTTATATAGGTCAAGAAATGATATCTCGTGTTCAGTATCGAGGAATAAATAAACGCGCTCTTTACATGCTAGTGTTCAAATCAATGAATTTTCCTTCTTCTAACTCTGTAATAGAAATGAAATGTAGCTTTGATAGGTGGAAAAAGTGTGGTAAAGTTCTGGCGGCTTGTCGTATGCACAATGGACAAATATGGGTCCAAGTAATTCTAGATTATAATATCCCTTCAGGGAGTGAATTACGTATTGACGGAGGTCAAGAGATTGTATCTATGCAATCTTTTTCTTATAAAGAAGAAAGAAATTCTTAATTTTTTATGAGTGACTAACTAAGTATCTATCCTTTCTTCTTCAAGAAGAAGGATAATGGGTACAGAGCAGATTTTTGTCTCCAAAGACATCATCTAATCGTTTGACAGGCGGCCAATATTTATTTTCCCTTTTTAAGGGGAAAAATGCTTGTTTTATACTATACGGATGATTCCATTGTGCTGCTAAATCTGCTTTTGTATGTGGTGCATTCACTAAAGGATTATCATCGAGTGGCCAGTATCCTTTTACTATTAAATTTATTTCTTCCCGGATAGCTATCATTGCGGCAATAAAATTATCTATCTCAATTTTATCTTCGGATTCTGTTGGTTCAATCATCATAGTTCCCGGTACCGGAAATGATATGGTTGGTGCATGAAATCCATAATCTATAAGACGTTTAGCAATATCTATTTCTCCAATACCTATTTGAGATTTTAAGGACCGTAGATCAATGATACATTCATGTGCTACTAGATTATTACGACCTGTATATAATATAGGATATGTTGTACTTATTCTTTTAGCAATATAATTAGCATTGAGTATTGCTATTTCACTAGATAATCGTAATCCTTTTGTTCCCATCATTCGAATATACATCCAACATATAGGAAAAAGTGAGGCACTTCCAAAAGGAGCCGCACATACTGGATGCTGAGAATGTATCAGTCCCTTAATGTTTATTATTTTATGTCCTGGTAAAAAATTAACTAGATGTTTTTTGACCCCAATCGGACCTAATCCGGGCCCTCCTCCACCGTGAGGAATACAAAAAGTTTTATGCAGATTAAGATGAACTACATCTGCCCCAATAGTACAGGGATTAGTAATTCCAAGTTGAGCATTCATATTAGCACCATCTAGATAAACTTGTCCTCCATAATGATGAATAATTTTACATATTTCAGTAATTTTTTCCTCGAAAATTCCATAAGTAGACGGATAAGTAATCATTAAACAACCTAAATTTTGACCGGCTTGTTCTGCTTTTTGTCGTAAGTCATTTAATTCAATATTACCCTGATTATCACAGCTAATAGGAATGATCTTCATTCCCACCATTTTAGCTGAAGCAGGATTAGTACCATGAGCTGAATTCGGTATAAGACATATATTACGATTATATTCCTTTCTACTTTCATGATATCGTCGAAGGGTTAGAAGACCCGCATACTCTCCTTGTGCACCAGAATTAGGTTGGAGACTGAATGCTTTATAACCAGTTAGGAGCATAAACCAATTGGATAACTGAGAGATTAATTTGATGTAACCTCTTATTTGATCTATAGGACAAAATGGATGAATCTCAGTAAATTCAGGCCAACTCAGCGGAATCATTTCTACAGCAGCATTAAGTTTCATAGTACAGGATCCCAATGGAATCATTGAAGAATTTAGAGCAAGATCTCTACATTCGAGTCTGTGGAGATATCTCATCATCGCAGTTTCACTATGAAAGCTATTAAAAATAGGATGAGTTAATATCGGTTCAGTACGTAATAAATCGTGAGGTAACGATATACTATCATTATGTTGCTTGATATAATAATCCAGTAATGGAAGATCTAATCCATGTCCGTCTTCTAAGAAGATAGAAAATAATGACATTATATCTTGGGGGGTAGTAGTTTCATCTAAAGTTATACCTACAGCATTATTTAGGTCATTACGTAAATTGACTCCTAAATTTAGAGCACGTAATAATATATTTTTCTTATCTTCTACTTCAATAGTTAGAGTATCAAACCAAGTATGATTAGATAATTTTAATCCTCCAATTTTCAAACCCAGAGCTAAAATATCTGTTAACCGATTGATGCGAGTAGCAATTTTTTTTAATCCTTGAGGACCATGATAAATAGCATAAAAACCTGCTACTATAGCTAATAGTGCCTGGGAAGTACAAATATTGGAAGTAGCTTTTTCTCGACGAATATGTTGCTCGCGAGTTTGAAGAGCCATACGAAAAGCTATATTTCCTGATTGGTCTCGCGATACCCCTATAATACGACCAGGCATAGAACGTTTATATTCTTCTCGAGTTGCATAAAAAGCAGCATGAGGACCACCATATCCCATTGGCATTCCAAAACGTTGTGCAGATCCAAAAACTATATCTGCTCCCTGTATTCCGGGACCGTTTAAAAGAACTAAAGACATGATATCCGCAGCTACACTGATAATAACTTTATTTTTTTTTAGTTCAGGTATTAAAGATGAAAAATTATGAATTTGACCAGTAGTACCTATATATTGGAATAATATTCCAAAGATGTTTTTATAATTAACAGCGTTATCAGGATGATCGATAATAATATCTATTTCTAAAGTACTCGCTCTAGTTTTGATGACATCTATAGTTTGGCGATGAACATCATTAGCTATGAAAAATCTATTAGTTTGAATGGAACTAATACGTTTTGCCATAGCCATTGCTTCTGCAGCGGCAGTAGCTTCATCTAATAAAGAGGCAGAAGCTATAGGAAGTCCTGTTAACTCGACAGTAATTTGCTGAAAATTTAGTAATGCTTCTAATCGACCTTGAGAAATTTCTGGTTGATATGGAGTATAAGCAGTATACCATCCAGGATTTTCTAATACATTACGTAAAATTACTGAAGGTATTATAGTGCCACAATAACCCATGCCAATCCAAGATTTAAAAATTTTATTTTTTTTAGCAATATTTTTTAATTCTAATAAAGCTAAATGTTCTGGTACTGCATTACATAAATGAGGAATAGTGGATAGCTGTATTTCTGGCGGTAGTACTGCCGTAATTAATTCCTGAAGAGATGAAATTCCAATCGTGGAGAGCATAGATTTTTGTTGTGCCCAACAAGGTCCAATATGTCTCGTTATAAATGAATCTTCAAGTTTTTTTAAAGATTTGTTCATATATAAATAAAATTAATGATAATTGTTGAAACTTATTTTATAATATTTTGATAATCCACTGCATCTAATAATAATTCTACTTCATAAGATTTAAAAGATTCTATTTTGAATATCCATCCTTGGTCATAGGGATGGGTGTTAACTAATTCAGGAGTGTTATTTAATAACATATTAATTTCTACAATTTTTCCAGTTAGAGGAGCATATATACTACTAGCAGTTTTTACTGATTCTGCTACAGCACAATCTTCGCCGATATTAAACACAGTACTAACTACCGGTAATTCAATAAAAACTATATCTCCGATTAAATTTTGTGCATAATCAGTAATACCCACTATATAAATATCAGAATTTAGAGAGAGTCTCTTCACCCACTCATGAGTTGATCGATACTTATAATCGGATATAATTTTAGTCATGTTTCCTACTCTTATCTAATTAAGAATTATTTATCACTGGTAATCCATTACGAACAAAAACAGGATGAGTCACTTCTACAGGAATGATTCTTTGATATTTAAGATTATGATTATTAAGGTATACTAGAGCTGACTTTCCAATGTTAGATGGAACCCTCGCGAGAGCTATGCTATGACCTAAGGTAGGAGAATAACTGCCACTTGTAATTATTCCGATTTGTTTATGTCCCCTTTTATCCAGAAAACTCACACCAAAATTTTTTCTTAACATGCCTTTTTCTTTCATTAATAATCCTACTAACTTCTTTTTATTATGCTCATATTTAACTCTTAAAGCATTTTTTCCTATAAAATTTCGTGGATATTTCCAACTAATTGTTCGTTCCATATTGGCTTCTAAAGGAGAAATACTTTCATCCATCTCATTCCCATAGAGATTCATCCCAGCTTCAATGCGTAAGGTATCTCGTGCTCCTAATCCGACGGGTAAAATTTTGGCTCCTATTAATTGATGCCATAAATCTACCGTTTGTTCTTGCGGAAGAGCAATTTCATAACCTTGTTCTCCGGTATAACCTGTATAAGAAATAAATAATTCATCAATTTGTACGTGCGAAAATGGTAATAACTTTACCACAGCATTTAATTGTTTTTCACTTAAAATGCTATGCATTTTTTTTTGTGCATTGGGTCCTTGTATAGATAGAAAAGATAAATCGTTTCTTATTTTAAGAGTGACATTAAAATTCATAGCATGATAACTAATCCATGCTAAATCTTTACTGCGATTTACGGCATTAACTACTAATCTAAAATAGCTTTCGTCTATAAAATAGACTATTAAATCGTCAATAACTCCTCCATCTTGATTTAACATTCCAGTATATAAAGATGTTCCGGGATGTACTAATTTAGCTACGTCATTAGCTAATAGATAACGTAAAAATTTTCGAGTCTTGGAACCATATAAATCTAAAATTAACATATGAGATATATCAAATATACCTGCATCATTCCGGACAGCTTTATGTTCTTTTATTTGAGAACCATAATGGAGAGGCATCATCCAGTTATGAAAATTAATCATTGTTGCGCCACATTTTTTGTGCTGATCGAATAAAATAGTAGGTTGGTGCATTTTAATTTAGTTTTTTTAAGAAAATGGTCTTTGTATATTACAAATATTTTACTATTCCTTTAGGAAAGGAACCTAAGATAGTATTTTACTTATTAAATACTATTGATTCATACTTCTTATGTTTTCTATTTTAGCTATTTATTTTACTACGTTATAAATGTAATTTTTAATTACCTGTTCATTAATGATGGTATCTTTAATTATAATTCCCAGATCTTGGAGTCCCTTTTAGATGGATATAGAACCTAGTTCGACTGTTAATATCATTCCTCGTTCAAGGATTATTACTCTCATCATTTTCTCTATCATGAACATCTAGTCCTAACAAGAATCTTAACCAGCATATATAAAACTATTATGCGGATAATATATAATCCAAGTATTATATTTAGCTTCTATAATCGCGGCAGTAAAATGATCTCCAAGTTTTATTAAATCCATAAAAATTAACCTTCTAGTTCATATTTCTAACATTCTAGGTCAAGCTCATTGCACTCTGTGGGGTCCTAGGAACCTGCTCAAGATCGACGCTATGATTTAATTAAGCACATTTCCTCGAACCAGGATCTCCAATCACTAATTATATTAGGTAATTGAATTTAAATATTTTTATTACACGAACCTTATCTAGAGCCTAAAAATTTTGTTTTTATTTTCATAGGATCTCATTAATTATGAGTTCTATAGAGAGGAGAATGCTGTTTTCTGTATGACTAACACCTAGGTCTCTTTCCAACTAAGTTTCAAAATAACATTATTTATGATTTAAATATTTTTAATATTAAGATATTGAGAATATGAATAAAATATATTGAATAATATTTCATGGCATGCTGTTATAGAGCTGATAATTATTTGACGTATAATCCTAACTATAGGATCTAGTCGTATTTTAGTTAGACATTATTTCATTTTTTGAACAAAAACTCTGATTAGTAATTTTATCGATTTTTTAAAAATCCAGCAGAAATTTATCTATTCTAAATAAGGTCATGATTATACTCTCCTGAATTAAGGATAACTTAATTTTTTTATTCTATAATTTTTGTGGTTTATGTAAAACATTAATCCCCTGTAGAGTGCTAATTAAAGCTATGTCGGCACTACGTCGAGCAAATAATCCTACCGTCACAACACCACTTAACATATTGATTTTTTCTTCTATTTCAAGAGGATTGACTATACATAAATTATATATATCAATAATAATATTTCCGTTCTCTGTAATAATACCTGTCCGATATTTAGGTATACCTCCTAACTTTACTACTTCTCGCCCAATATATGCACGTGCCATAGGTATAACTTCTATAGGTAAAGGATTTTTTCTCCCTAAAATATTCACTAATTTAGTATCATCCGCAATACAGATAAATTTTTTCGATACTGCTGAAATTACTTTTTCTTGAGTTAGGGCACCTCCTCTACCTTTTATTAACTGTAAGTGTTTATTAATTTCATCTGCACTATCCACATAAATAGGAATAGAGTCTACATCATTACAACTAAACACGGGAATATTTAAACTTTTAAGTTTAGTAGTAGAATCATTGGAACTAGATATGGTGCCTTCTATTTGATTCTTAATCGTACTTAAAGCATTAATAAAGTAACTGACTGTAGTTCCTGAACCTATCCCTACTATTGAACCCGGAGTAACATACTTTAGAGCTTCCCATGCTGCGCAGTGTTTTAAGTTATAGTTTTTCATAAGCTATGATACTCCTCCTTGGATCAGGACTTAAAGAATATTTGATTTATTATTTTGTTCTTTTATAAGATGACGTTGAAAAGTCTCTAATAAATCCCAATAAACATTTTGTAAGTCTTGACCTCTACTCCACCATCTTACAATAAAATTTAAAGAACTACTGTTAATTTCATGTAATCTTATAATAATTTCCCGCTCTTTAATAATTCGGCAGTCTGCGTACACTATATCAGAGATAATTTTTTTTATTTTCTGAATATCTGAGTCTACAGCTACTCTTATTATCATTTCATATCGTCGTATTGGTTCACGAGAATAGTTAATAATATTACCCGAAATAACTTTTCCATTAGGAACCACAATAGTTTTACCATCTGCAGAAAGCAGAGTAGTAGAAAATATTTGAATTTGTTGTACTCTACCGTTAATTCCTCCTAAGTCTACGTATTCTCCTACTCGTAATGGTCTAAATATCACTAATAGGACCCCTGCTGCTAAGTTAGATAGAGATCCTTGTAATGCCAAACCTACTGCTAAACCTGCAGCGCCTAGTACAGCTATAATTGAGGCAGTTTGCACACCAACACGATTTAATGCTGCGGTGACGGAAAAAGTAATAATACTATAGCGTAATACCATAGATAAAAAATCGGCGACTGTAATATCTAGATGACGAGCTAAAAATATTCTGTTAATACTTTTAGCAAAAGCACGTGCCACTGCCATTCCAATACATATTATTGCTATTGCTGATATTACATTAATTATGTAACTAAATAATAGTGAATGATTATGCATCAGCCAAAATCCGGCCTCTTTAATACTTTTTATTACATCATTATTTTCCATACGATAATATCGTGTTAAAATACTATAATAGAAATGGAGTTCTACGACAAAGAGAATTAAAAAAGATCAATTGCATTTAAGTTTCTAAATACGGTTTCTAAGCGTGTAATCATACTGATCTGACCAGCTCTGATCCAATTACGTGGATCATAAAATTTTTTGTTAGGTTGGTGCGGACCATCAGGATTACCTAATTGGCTTTGCAAATATGCTTCATTTTGCTTATAATAATTCAAGATTCCCTCCCAAGTCGCCCATTGGGTATCTGTATCAACATTAATTTTCACTACTCCATAATTAATAGATTCTTGGATCTCATTAAGAGATGAACCCGATCCCCCATGAAAAACTAAATTTAATGGATTCATAGCTAGGCCATGTTTTTTACTTACATAATCTTGTGATTTTTTAAGGATAGTAGGCATTAATTTAACATTGCCTGGTTTATATACGCCATGTATATTACCAAATGAGGCGGCTATACTAAAATTAGTACTAATTGCACTAAGTCTTTCATAAGCAAAGTTAATATCTTCCGGATGAGTATATAATTCTGTATGTACCGAATTATTATCTATTCCAATTTCTTCTCCACCAGTACATCCTAGTTCAATTTCTAGGGTCATATTTATTTTTGACATTCTCGTGAGATAATGACTACTGATGGCTATATTGTCTTTCAAAGATTCTTGTGAGAGATCAATCATATGAGAAGAAAATAATGGTTTGCCAGTCTTCTTAAAGTACTCTTCTCCTGCATCTAACATACCATCAATCCAGGAAAGTAAATTTTTGGCACAGTGATCGGTATGTAGCATTACTGGCACCCCATAATATTGAGCCATTTGATGAACATGTTGAGCTCCAGATATAGATCCTTGGACTGCTTGTGTTTGTACTGGATCTTTTTTAACTCCTTTGCCAGCGATAAACGCTGCTCCATTATTTGAAAATTGGATAATGACGGGCGCTTTTACTCGAGCGGCCGTTTCAAGAACGGCATTAATTGAATCTGTGCCAATACAATTTACGGCAGGCAATGCAAAWTKATAATTTTTAGCGATTGCAAAWATTTTTTKTAMATCACTTCCTGTGATMACGCCTGGTGGCACAAAATCTAATATTTTAGACATAAAATCATCCCTTACTAAATTCTTAGTATTTTAGTATATTTGGTATTTAAAATAAAAAAATTAATATATCGATATTTCATCCTCCTAGAGTTTTATTAGTAATAGAATGTTGAGCACGATCTTCTAGCATCCTAATAGCTGGTAATTTTTTTCCTTCTACAAATGACAAAAAAGCACCTCCTCCAGTAGACATATAAGAAATATGTTTTTCTACTCCAAATAATTCAATTGCAGCTTGAGTATCTCCCCCTCCCGCAATAGAATAAGCATGGCTTTCTGTAATAGCCTCTGCTATCATTCTAGTTCCCGTACTAAAATTTGGAAATTCAAAAACACCTACTGGTCCATTCCAAAGAATAGTTTTAGCTTTTTTTATAATGCTGGTCATAATTTGAGTAGTTTTTTCACCCCAGTCCATAATTTCTTCATCAGAGTCTATTTCAGCAACACTTTTTGAGAGTGCTGGGGAAAGTTCAGAAAATTCAGATCCTACCCGAACATCTATGGGAATAGGTATGTAATAGCTATCTCGTAATATTTTAGCTGCTTCTACAAAATCTGGTTCATATAAAGATTCTCCTACGCGATTCTCAATGGCAACAAAAGTATTAGCAATTCCACCTCCTACAATTACTTTATCAGAAACTTGAGCTAGATAATTTAAAATATCAAATTTTGTAGAAATTTTTGATCCTCCTATTATAGCAACCATAGGTCTCTGCGGTTGTGTTACTGCTTTACTTAAAGCTTCTAATTCAAATTCTAACAGCGGGCCTGCACAAGCAATAGGTGCAAATTTAATTATACCATATGTGGAAGCATCTTTACGATGAGACGATCCAAAAGCATCCATTACAAAAATATCGCATAGTGATGCATATTTTTTAGCTAATAATTCGTCATTTTTCTTCTCTCCTTTATTGAATCTAACATTTTCTAGAATTACTACCTCATTTTGAGCTAGATCTAATCCTTCTAAATAATTTTTTTCTAACCTAATGGGACAAGAAATTTTTTTTTTCAATACTTCCACAATAGGACCAAGAGAAAATGCTTTCTGATATTTTCCTTCTACTGGACGTCCTAAATGAGAGGTCACCATAATTCTAGCACCTTTTTTTAGTGCTATTTTAATAGTGGGGATAAATGCGTTTATCCGGGCTTCTGATGTAACTCTTCCCTCTTTAT
This sequence comes from Candidatus Dasytiphilus stammeri, assembly GCA_037083765.1. GTDB lineage: Bacteria > Pseudomonadota > Gammaproteobacteria > Enterobacterales > Enterobacteriaceae > Dasytiphilus > Dasytiphilus stammeri_B. The sequence continues at coordinate 1,930 of JBAPLS010000011.1, read as the reverse complement.
TAAGAGGTACATTTAAATCTGCCCGAATAAACACTCTTTTTCCTGATAAATTCAAATGTGTCATTTTCATTATAGACATAACCGATCATCTCTTAGATAAATAAAAATAAGAATTTTATTTTTCACTCAAACAGTACATCTTATAATGTACTCATCTAAATGGGTATCTAATTAAGATACTTCATTTATTATAACCTCATATGAATTTTTTATGATCTTATTACTAGTTTGAGTATAAATAATAACTATTCCTGGCGCAAAGGAGAGGAGGAAAATTTATTTATACTAATAATATTCATTAGAGATATTGATTATCAGACGAAAAATTTTTTATCCCATGCCTGTTTTCTCTTTGGTTTTGATCATTAATTTTAAATGATCCTTAATCTTCAGGGAAATCAAAATAGTACTTCTTTTTATTGCATAAAATTTAGATCGAAAAATACTAAAAATATTATTTAATTTTGTCGGTACTTTTTTTTTGAGACCTATCAATTATTATTCTAGTAGTTGGTACTTGTTATGAGATAATCTAATTTAGACGTCTGAGCTATTTACTTATCTATAAACTAAAAGTAGTATTAGTTACGGAGTGATTGGATCAAGTCAAAGTATTACTTTTCTATATTATACTTTGTTTAAATATAATTACTACTTTTATAGTAAGCAAATAACCGTCCTAACATAGGAATAGCTTTTGATACTTTGAGTATTCTCTTTGTAATCAAAAATATTAACAATGAACATGATAAGAAATATTGATAGTTTAAGTTTTTAATATTGAATAGAAAAATCTTCATAAAGATACTTACTTTTTCTCATCATTTATGTTTTTTAGTCTGATGTCTATTTATTTTTAAATACCACTTCAGGTTTATTCTCGAGATCTAGCAATAATCTCCAGATAAAAATTATCTCTTCCTTTATTACCATGTTGCTGGTCTACTTTCACTTAAGAACTATTTACTCTCATCTGGGATGATGAATATTTTTATGATGTTATTATCATTTTATTAAAATCTTTTATCAAAAAAAATGAGGATTAAAAAATCGAAATTTTTTTGACTCTAACGGAGAGTAATTTTTACTTAAAATATAAATAGAAAAACATATAAAATTTAAATTAAATCATTAATAATTTTATTTTTTCCACTCACTTAAACAATTCTATTGCCTTTTGTTCGGAATTAATTTTTTGACTGTTTTAATAACTTCTTGTACTGTCAAACTAAAGTGTTGAAAAATTTTTTCTGCAGATCCAGATGCTCCAAAGGAATTAATGCCTAATATTGCTCCATGCAACCCTATATATTTATACCAATAATCTTTAAATCCCGCTTCAATAGCTATACGCAGCATCACTCGGGACGGTAATACCATTTCTCTATAATCCGCATCTTGTTTATCAAAGACATCCGTAGATGGCATCGACACTACTCGAACTTTATATCCTTCGTTAGTTAATGAAGAAGAAGCCGACGTAGCTAATTGTACTTCCGAACCGGTAGATATTAAAATTACATCTGGTATTCCAATACATGTTTTTAAAACATATGCTCCTTTATTAATGTTCTTTATTTGTTCTGGAGATCTATCTTGATGAGATAATGTTTGACGAGATAATATCAAGGCCGTAGGACCATTATTACGTTCTATTGCATATTTCCAAGCTACTGCAGTTTCGACTTGATCACATGGTCTCCATGTACTTAAATTAGGGGTCATGCGTAAGCTCGCTAATTGTTCTACAGGTTGATGAGTAGGTCCATCGTGATTAGAGAAGTCAAAATGGGAAAGCTCCTGGAAAAGACGGCATCAACATGGAGCTTATAAAATATGGGGGCGAAGAACTACAGAAGCATTATGTGTACTACATAATTCAAAAAATCTGGAAGCAAGAGGAAATGCCAAGGGAATGGGAGTCTGGACA
>JBAPLS010000010.1:0-42209 GCA_037083765.1 Candidatus Dasytiphilus stammeri | reverse complement strand
GTCGTTTTACCGGCTCCTTCTAAGCCTTCTAGAACAATAAAACCATTTTTCATATAATTATATATCTATATTAGGATGTTAAAAATTTCATTTTATTTTTTTCTTAGAACAACACTCTCTTCACATTGAGTAATCAATAATCTTCTTTGTCGAATCTTATAGAATATTTGATTATATCATAATTAGGATTCTTTTTATATGGGATACTTAGGATAATCTCAGATTAATGATCATTTCTTTATCTGGATAGATATCTTAATACGATTAACAACCATAATAGTTGTTTTTAACGGATATTAATTAATAATATTATTAACATAATTTATAGCTGCTTGTACAGTGGTAATTTTTTCTGCTTCTTCATCTGGAATTTCGATATTAAATTCTTCTTCTAGCTCCATAAATAGCTCCACGGTATCAAGAGAGTCTGCTCTCAGATCTTTAACAAAAGAGTGGTTATTAAGAATTTTTTCCTGTTTGATCTTCAGTTGTTTACTCAGAACTTTTTTAATTCGTTCTTCGATATTATTATTCATACTATTTTTTTCCTATAAAAATTTTTCTCTAGAATATAGAGAGATAATAATTAACTAATTATCCTTATTCCTTTATTTTAAGAATAAAGATCTTACGTTCAGCAGAGGATCAGTCATTATGACATATACATTCCTCCATTGATATGTAAAGTTTCCCCTGTTATATATGCTGCATCTTCTGATACTAAAAAAGCTACCGCATTAGCAATGTCCTGGGTACTGCCAAAACGACCTACTGGTATTTTTTGTAAAATTTTTGATCTTTTTTCTTCTTTTAATCTTGCTGTCATATCAGTTTCAATAAATCCTGGAGCTACCACATTTACTGTTATGCCTCGGGATGCTACTTCCTGTGCTAGAGATTTGGTAAATCCACTTATACCTGCCTTTGTAGCGGCGTAACAAGTCTGACCTACCTGACCTGTTTCTCCAATAATAGAACCGATATTAATAATTCTTCCAAACTTTTTTTTTATCATAGATCGCATTACGGCTTGAGATAACCGAAATATGGAAGATAAATTGGTAGTTATTACTCGTTGCCATTCAGATTCTTTCATATGTATTATAAGGGAATTACATGTAATTCCTGCATTATTAATTAATATATCTATATCTCCCAGCTCTATGCGAATTTTTACCAAAAGATTTTGAATGGAATTTGGATTAGTAAGTTCCAACACATAACCTTTTCCACCACTCCTAATTAAATTAGTACTAATGTCTTTAGCTCCAGATAACTGAGTAGCTGTACCTGCAACTTGAGCGCCTTGTGCTGCTAGTTTTTCTGCAATTGCACGTCCAATTCCTCTATTTGCTCCAGTTACTAAAGCAATTTTTCCTTTTAAACTCATGCAAGTTTTTTAAATTTATAAGTTTTTTTTGAAAAAATATGAATTATCTAGATTTATCGTGGTCAAATGAGGACTGTTTCTTTTTATAATCTTACTTAAAACATTCCCGGGTCCTACCTCTATAAAGATCACTATTCCTTGTTTAATAATAAATTCAATACATTCAATCCACCGCACGGGCATATATAATTGCCGGAGCAGAGAACTGCGAATTTTGTACGGATGACTTTCACACCTTACATCTACATTATTTAACACTGGTAGTCGGGGTCTGTTAAGAGTTACTTTAGATAAAGTAGAAGAAAATTCATTAGCTATTGGTTTCATAAGTTCACAATGAGAGGGAATACTAGGTAATGACACTACCACTGCTCCTGAACTTTTACAATTTTTTTCTACCCGTACAAGAGCACTTTTATTTCCCGCTATTACTACTTCTCTTTGAGAATTAAAAATTACCGGTTGTACTATTGAATTATCTTCTTGGGCACAATTTTGGCAAATTCTGAAAATCAGATCATTATTTAAACCCATGATTATTAGCATTCCTACTTTCTTATTGCAGATAGCTTTTTGCATGAGTGCTCCTCTTTTCTTTACCAGACAAACAGCCTCTTCTAATGAGAGGACCCCCGCACAAACTAATGCAGAATATTCTCCTAAACTATATCCTACTAATATAGTAGGATTATCTCTGCCTTGTTCTTGCCACAAACGAAACAGTGCTACGGAACTAGTTAGTAATATAGGTTGAGTATGAATAGTATTATTCAAATCTTTGTCTGGTCCATGTTGCACTATATGCCAGAGATCATATCCAAGAGTATTGGAGGCCTGATCAAAAGTTTGCTTTATTAGAGAATAATTTTGAGCAATCTCAGCTAACATACCTCTTTTCTGAGAACCTTGTCCTGGAAACATCATAGCAAAGGGTTTCATTATCTAAATTCTACTCCCGAATTACTTTACTTTTAAAAATGAAGTAAAGCGCATCCCCATGTGAATCCTCCCCCAAAGGCTTCTAGTAGGATGAGATGCCCTCGTTGTACACGGCCATCACGCACGGCTTCATCTAAGGATGATGGCACTGATGCAGCAGAAGTATTTCCATGTCGTTCAAGAGTCAGAATAACTTTATCTCTTCTTAATCCTAATTTTTTAGTAGTAGCAGTAATAATACGTAAATTAGCTTGATGGGGGATAAACCAATCTAGAGAATCGCTATTAAGGTTATTTATTTTTAATGTTTTTTCGATTAGAGAAGTTAATTTTTTCACGGACATTTTAAATACTATATTTCCCGACATAGTTAGATAACTGCTATCCGGGTTAATACGATTTAAAAATGGTAAATTAAGAAATTTTCCATATCTTCCATCAGAATGTAGATGGGTAGATAAAATACCTGCGTGTGTACTGGCACCTAAAACTACCGCTCCTGCACCATCACCAAAGATAATTAAACTCCTATGGTCGTGAGGATTTAATGTTCGAGTGATTATATCTGACCCAATAACAAGAGCATAGTTTATATAACCAGTTTTGATATATTGATCAGCTACACTTAGAGCGTAAATAAATCCTGTACAAGCAGCTGCTATATCAAAAGCAGCGACTTTCTCTTCATTGATACCTAGCAAATTTTGTATCATACAAGCAGAACTAGGAAAAGCATGACTGGAGGTGCTAGTAGCTACTACAATAAGTCCCACAGCATTTTTATCAATGCCCGACATAACTAAAGCTTGTTCGGCAGCTTTAGTACCCATAGATGCCACTGATTCTTCTATCCCGGCTATGTTCCGTTCCCGAATTCCAGTTCTAGTTACTATCCATTCAGAACTAATTGCAAAAATTTTTTCTAACTCAGCATTGGTCAGAACCTTGTTCGGAAAATAGCTTCCGGTACCAATAATTTTGGTATACATATAAGTTCCCTGCGTTTAGGATATTACTTGAACTGAAAAAAAATTTAATTACTACCTAATTATTGTTCTACTCTTCATTCCTCTTTTAGAGAACAATTAAGTGGGTAGCTCAAAGTTGGAAATATTATTTATTTTAGTTTGACTACTTTACTTTGCGACCCCGATAGTAACCTTCATAAGTTATATGGTGACATAGATGAAGTTCTCCGGATTTTTTTTCGATGGACAATTGAGGAAGAGTTATTTTTGTCTGAGAACGACGCATGCCTCGTTTAGATCGAGATATTTTTTTCTTAGGGACTGCCATTAATTTCTCCAGTGATTAATTATTTTTCCTATTCACTTTCCTATTATAGTAATGTTTTTGAAAAGTCAACTAACAGATTTATTCATGCTGATTTTTCAGAACGTAAAAAGGATAAACATTTTGATAACTCCTCATGTAATGGAGCAGTTATGCAGATCTCTTGATGAGTATGAGGATGAATAAAAATAATTGATGAAGCATGTAAAAAAAGTCGATTTAATCCAATTTCAAGCAGTTGGTTATTAAATTTTTTATTTCCATAAAGCTTATCCAAAGCAATGGGATGACCAACGTATTGAGTGTGTGCCCGTATTTGATGTGTTCTACCTGTAATTGGCATAACTTTAAGTAAAGTAGCTTGAGAGAAACGTTCTTCTATCTTAAAAAGCGTCTTAGAAAATTTTCCTTCGGGATTAATACGCACTAAGCGCTGGCCCGTTCTCATCCCGTATCTTTGTAATGGAACCGCGATAGTTTTTAAATGTGAAGGCCACAGACCATATACCAAAGTAAAATATTTTTTTTTTATCATTTGTAACCGAAATTGTTCATGTAAGGAACGTAGAACTGATTTTTTTTTAGCTACTAGTAATATACCTGATGTGTCTCGATCCAGACGATGAACTAATTCTAAGAAAGGATGATTTTTCTTCCAGAGACGTAATACTTCAATAAGTCCGTAACTCAAACCACTTCCTCCATGTACTGCTATCCCCGAAGGTTTATTAATTGCTAAAATATAATCATCGTCATACAAAATTTTATTAGATATAAGTTCTATTGTTTTGACAGGATAATATTTATCTTTTTCTTTTTTAAGACTATTTAATAATGGGATAGATAAGATATCACATGTTTTTAATCTATAGGAAGGTTGAACCTCTCTTTTATTAACTCTGATGTATCCCTTTCGGATCAGCTTATAAAATAAATTTTTCGAGAGATATTTTAATGTGGCTCGCAAAAAATTATCTAATCGTCTCCCCCTATCTTCCGCATTAATAAAAATTTCATTCCATTGAGTGGAGAATCTGCGCAGTTGCCTATTCATAGAATATAAAAATTAAAATAGTATAATGTAAGTATTGTTGTTCTATTAAAAAAGTTAAAAATGATAGTTAAATGAAAAAAATCTAATATTAATAGCTAATAGCATTATTTTTTTGAAAAAAAATTTTATCCTGACCGCAGGATAGTAAGCTGCTACTGCTATTTCAATAACCTAAAAAGCATAAAAACTAAAATTATACCCTATCTTATAGAGAAATAAAATTATTAGGTCTTAAACAGCAGAAGAAAATTTTAGAAGACAGTTTTAGGTAAGAGATTCATAAGTTAATGAGTAACAAAAATGAAAAAAATGTTAATCAACGCCACTCGCCAAGAAGAATGGCGAGTTGCCATTGTTGATGGGCAACGATTGTATGATTTTGAGATAGAAAATCCTAGGAACGAACAGAAGAAATATAATATATATAAAGGAAAAATTACTCGTATAGAACCCAGTTTACAAGCAGCATTTGTGAATTATGGCATGGACAAACACGGGTTTTTACCTCTAAGAGAAGTAGCTAGAGAATATTTTCCAGATAATTCTGATTTAGAAAACCAAACAAAATTAAATATAAAAGATGTGCTGGGGGAGGGCCAGGAGATTGTGGTGCAAATTCATAAAGAAGAACGGGACAATAAAGGGGCTGCTTTAACTACTTTTATAAGTCTAGCGGGTACTTATTTAGTACTTATGCCTAATAATCCACGTGCGGGCGGAATTTCTCGCCACATTGACAAAGATATTCGAATAGAATTAAAAAAGACACTTTCTTCTTTAGAATTACCAAATGGAATGGGTGTAATAGTACGTACTGCTGGGGTAGGAAAATCATCAGAAATATTACAGTGGGATCTAGTGTCGAGACTAAAACAGTGGGAAGAAATTCAAAATATATCCTCCAGAAGGAATGCCCCATTTCTAATTTATCAAAATAGTAATGTACTAGTTCGCGTATTTCGCGATTATCTCCGGAAAGATATTAGTGAAATATTAATAGATAACCCTAAAGTAGTCGAAATTGCTAAAAATCAAATTGTAGCTTTAGGAAGACCAGATTTTAGGGAAAAAATTCAGTTTTATTCAGGCGCTCTTCCTCTCTTCAGTCTTTATCAAATAGAATCTGAAATTGAGGATCTTTTTCAACGCGAAGTATATTTGCCTTCGGGCGGATCTATTGTAATTGATTATACCGAAGCCTTAACAGCGATAGATATTAATTCTTCCCGAGCCACTCGGGGTAGTGATCTAGAAGAAACGGCATTGAATACTAATTTAGAGGCTGCAGATGAGATTGCACGTCAATTACGAATACGAGACCTAGGTGGTTTAATAGTAATAGATTTTATTGATATGAGCTCTGCTCGACATCAGCGGGCGGTAGAATATCGTTTGCGTGAAGCAGTGAGCAAAGATCGGGCACGGATTCAATTAGGTCATATTTCTCGGCTCGGATTACTAGAAATATCTCGTCAGCGCTTAAATGCTAATCCTATAAGTTTTGTCAGTATAAATATCCTAAATGTGGGGGAAGGTTTCAACAATCGCTCTCGCTAGCAATTTTAGTATTTCTGGAAGAAGTGGATCGACAAGCTAATACAAGAGAAGTTCGTATTATCCTGCCGGGGCAAATATTAAATAATAACTGTGCATTCATTAATAAATATGAGAAAGATTTTTCATCTAACCGAATATGTGCTTATTTTTATTATGCTCCACAATAGTAAAAAAGAAGGGACTCTACATCTAATAGTAGAATTCTCTCGGATCACCCATATTGATTTTACTATTTCTGTAAGTTAATTAGAGAGGATAATATTATCCAAATAAAAATCTGTTTTTAAACATGAAAATTCTCTTATGTAAAAAATTTTACAATATATCTTTATTATGATCTTTAAAACTTAAGATTAATTAATTTTTAATCAAAATATGTGGGAGAAGATAAATCTCTTAATCTTATCCCTAAGACAAAAAGAGTACCGAAGTACATAATAATGCCCAAAGTAATCATGGTAAGCATGTTTACTATACCCCATGGGATAGTAGTAAGTGCATCATCCGAATGGTTTATTATCTTCATAATGATTTTTAAAGATCCAGCCATTACCATCACGGCAACAATTATCCGGAGGATAAATTGTTTCCACCCGGGTTGAGGGATATAAAAATTTTTCTTCCTTAATTGCCAATAAAGTAAAATTGCATTTAAAGCCGCAGAAAAAGATAAAATCATACCTACTGTTTTAATGCTATATACATATAAATATACGATAAGATTTAATACCTGAGTTATAGAAAGTGTTATTAGACCTACTCGAATTGGCGTTTTAATATCTTGCCGAGAATAAAAAGCTGCTGCTAAAACTTTTACGATCATTAAACCGATTAAACCTAGTGCATATGATGATAATATTTGTTCGGTCATAAACGTATCAAAACGAGTAAATTTTTTATACTGAAATAACAGTATTATTAATGGCTTGGCTAAGATTCCTAAAGCTACTGCACTAGGAATAGCAAATATAAGACATACTCTTAATGCCCGATCTAATAAAAAGGAATATTCTGCATATTTTTTCTTAGTGGCAGTATGAGTAAGTGATGGTAATAAAATAGTGACCAGAGAAACTCCTAAAATACCCGACGGAAATTCCATAAGTCGATCTGCATAATAAAGCCATGATATAGATCCCGATATGAGAAAAGAAGTATACACAGTAGTCATTAACATAGAAATTTGGTGAATTGATACCCCAATAATGGCAGGAAGCATAAGCTTTAAAACGCGTAATAGTCCCACATTTAAATTAATAGTTGGTAAAACTAACATCCCAATCTTTCTTAAAAATGGTAGTTGAAAAATTAATTGGAGTGTACCTCCCACTATTACCGACCAAGCTAGAGCAAAGATGGGGGGATTAAAATATTTAATAGCAAAAAAAGAAAATATAATTATGCTCAAGTTTAATAATGTGGGAACAAAAGCGGGGATAGAAAACATTTTCCAAGTATTCAGCACGGCTCCTGCTAACGATGTTAATGATATAAGAAAAATATAAGGAAATGTTACTCGTAGTAAGGAGGATGTAAGTAAAAATTTAGTTGGCATATGAGTAAATCCCGGAGCCGTAAATAAAATTATCCATGGAGAAAATGCTATTCCTCCTATAGTCAGGAGAGCTAAAACTAAAATGAGCAATCCAGAAGTGCTAGAAATTAATAACTTAGCTCCTTGTAGATTTTTTTTAGTTTTATATTCTGCCAAGATAGGTACAAAAGCTTGAGAAAAAGCTCCTTCTGCAAAAATGCGTCTCAATAAATTAGGTAATTTAAATGCCACAAAGAATGCATCCGTTTGTATTCCCGCGCCYWWWMTWCGTKYYRNNAKWGWAYSYMTTSNCAAANNAMMTGARNASRYKTGAAATWWNNNTGAYKMWAMTYWCTRSTYCCWNTSACKKNGAAAWAWATAYWYTTMTKTTNTAMWWWANNATWMATWWATWWANATTKMKWMGCMANNTGNTAKWTMCAYTAKRWNTAYSTWNCTAWAATWAKMMCWAWKWTWKWTRWTTKYYTACNNGNNGYANASAKCTKMMWKCWMMCRATTTTYTCYWNTAYRAGMTTCWTRASRTMTMAGNNNCMARKATWMWRYRATCMAWTWCYCAWNGYYSYYYRYRCRWATWYAYRWMATTGCTKYKTAAAWWTTCTYRSRNNCTAWNNNGNNAMAYTNCCAWARTMCYASSSARAYWAYNGTAMATTASMAGMYMKTNTWTKWAMKASRKMAKKMWKAKYWTWWTTSKWATRYAYAKYNGATMYMTCKWGNGAGWWCGAANARCNACTGAATATGCGGCCGGTGTATTAAAATCATCATCCATAGCATTCAGAAATTTCTGTCTAAATATGTCGATTTTTGGCATCTTTACTGATTCAGTCCAATCTTCCGGAGTACTACTTAGGGCAGTATAAAGACGTGATAAAGCATTATGTGCCTCTTGGATCCTAAGATCACTATAACTTAAGGTTTTGCGATAATGACTTGAGAGCAGAAAAAATCGAATACTTTCTGGATGGTAATATTTTAGAAGTTGGCGAATAGTTAAATAATTATTTGAGGATTTAGACATTTTTTCTGATTCTATTAACATCATTCCAGAATGGATCCAATAATTTACATACGGATTTTTAGCTATACAGCATGACTGCGCTATTTCATTTTCATGATGAGGAAAAATAAGATCTAGTCCTCCTCCATGAATATCAAAATGTTGTCCTAAATATTTTTTATTCATAGCCGAACATTCAATATGCCATCCCGGTCGACCTTCTCCCCAAGGGGAAGTCCAACTGGGTTCATAATTATGAATTTTTTTTTTCCATAAAACAAAATCCATAGGATTACGCTTATAATTCATATGAGAACTATGTGTAGTCCCTTGTAGATTGTTAAGACTTTGTCGTGATAAAACTCCATAATTAAGATAGCTATTCACATCAAAAAAAATATCACCATTCTTGGCTAGATAAGCAGAATTATGATCTAAAAGATCATTAATTATTTTAATGATATCTTTGATATGATTGGTAGCCCGCGGTTCAATATCCGGTGGGAGAATATTCAGAGCTAAAAAATCATTATTCATTTCTCTGATTATATGAGTCGTAAACAGTTTAATATGTTCTCTCTTTTCACGAGCGCGCTGGATAATTTTATCATCAATGTCTGTAATATTACGAACATATTTTAATTGATATCCTCTATACCGAAAATATCGTGCGATCATATCAAATACTACAAATGTGCGACCATGACCAATATGACATAGGTCGTAAACAGTGACACCACATACATACATGCCAACTTTATTTAAAGTAATAGGGATAAATTTTTCTTTATTATGAGTTAAAGTATTGTAAATTTTTATCATTTCTAACCATGAATTAGATCTCCAAAAGAGGAGAGTGAGAAAACGAATCCGTATTTGATAAATCTATTATATTTTATAAATTTCGGGATAATAAATATCAAAGCACGTTACAATGGCATTGTATTCCGATGATTATTAGTCTGAACTCACTTCAATTTAGTTGATAAGTGGATAATTTTTCTCTAAATGAGAAGAGATTATCTTTAACTAGATTATTAACCTAGTTAGGTTAAACATATTTAATTCTCTTTTTAAAGAGAACTAATTGTATCTATATTAAAAAAACTTAAATTTTAAGTTAAATCTAACTAATAAAAATATCTTTATTTAAGGATTCATATTATATTAATAATATATAAGAGTTAACTAGAAGTAGTATAATATAATGATGATTTTTAGTATCATATTATTAATGATTTTTATTCTCGGAAATGGAATTAAAATTGTACCCCAAGGATATCAATGGACTATAGAAAGATTTGGTCGATATACGAAAACTTTACATCCTGGATTTAATATAGTTATTCCATTCATCGATCGGACAGGACGAAAATTGAATATGATGGAGCAGGTTCTTGATATTCCCTCACAAGAAATAATATCGAAAGATAATGCTAATGTAACTATTGATGCTATATGTTTTATTCAAATCATCCAAGCAGTTCAAGCAGCATATGAAGTAAGTAATCTAGATCTAGCCATTGTTAATCTCACTATGACAAGTATTCGCACTGTATTAGGTGGAATGGAACTAGATGAAATGCTGTCTCAGAGAGAACGAATTAATACTAGATTATTATATATAATAGATGAAGCTACAAATCCCTGGGGGATAAAAGTTACTAGAGTAGAAATTCGTGATGTTCGTCCCCCAGCAGAACTAATTGAATCCATGAATGTCCAAATGAAAGCAGAGCGTACAAAAAGAGCTGAAATTCTAGAAGCAGAAGGGGTGCGACAAGCTGCAATCTTACGTGCCGAAGGTGAAAAACAAGCTCAAATATTAAAGTCGGAAGGAGATCGGCAATCTGCATTTTTACATGCCGAATCACGAGAACGGGCGGCAGAAGCAGAAGCACATGCTACTAAGATGGTCTCCGATGCAATCGCTATGGGAAATATTCAGGCAGTAAATTATTTTATTGCCCAAAAATACACCGAGGCGTTACAAAGTATTGGAACATCAGAGAACAGTAAAGTATTACTACTACCATTAGAGACTAACACTCTAGTCTCCTCTATTGCCGGTATTGCTGCATTACTTAACAATCTTCCCAAAAATTAAACTTCGCTGTAATTATTACTCACAACAAGTTTATATCTTTGAGGAAATATTAGTAAGGATTTTTACTAGTTTATCATGAATTTCTGAAATTTTCGTACTACAATCTATTTGATAATAACTAGTTTTCCCTAGATTCGCTTCTTGCTTATAGTGAAGTATTAAAGCTTCCGTTTGGTGATAGTATTCACTTAAACGTTGACGTATTATATGTTCATGATCATCGGTACGAATTATCAAATCTTCTCCGGTAATATCATCTTTTCCTTCTATTTGAGGAGGATTAAATTGATCATGATAAATTCTCCCGGAAGGTAAATGGACTTTTCGGCCTAATAACCGTGTAATTAAAATTTGAACGGGAACTACCAATTCCAATACATAATCTATTATTAATCCAGTTTCTTTTATAGCTTCTGCTTGGGGCAAGGTGCGAGGAAAACCATCTAATAAAAAACCATTCCTACAATCATCTTGATAAAGACGTTGTTTAACCATTTGAATGACAATATCATCGTTAATTAATTTTCCTAAGTTCAGAAAATTTTTGATCTGCCTGCTTCGGCAGGAATCTATCGTCGAAAAATATCTTAAAATATCGCCCGTAGAAATTTTGGGAATTTTAAATTTTTTACTAATTAATTGGGCCTGAGTTCCTTTGCCCACCCCGGGAGGACCAAGTAGAATAATACGCATTTAATAATTCATTATTCTGATACCAATGCAATTTTCATCAGTAAATTATTCATCCGGATAATAAAAAGATTGAGATCTTCTAAAGTTCCTCTTTCAGTAAGAATAGCTTGATCGAATAGTAAATTTATCAAATCCTCAAATAAGTTTTTATTATTTATATTAGCAGCTATTTTTACTAATTTATGTTCTGGATTCAATTCAAACAAATATTTAATTTCAGATACTTCTTGTCCTGCTGCCGCCAAGAGTTTATTCATTTGAGTACTCATATCTTGAGCTTCTGTAGTAACAATAGCCGGATACTCTATAATGCGGTAAGTGAATCGTACATCTTTTACTCTGTTACTTAATACTTTTTTCACTCTTTCTAAAAAAGTTTGCAGATCTTTGTGATTTCTATTTTTTAGAAGTCGCTGTTTATGTAGATCTATTAATCTATTAATAGATTCATCTTCCTTACTAACTAAATGAAATGACTTTTCTTCAAAATGTGTTAAGTAATTCATCATCCATTCATCAATACGATTGGTAAGTAATAATACTTCTATACCTTGATTCCGAAAGATCTCGAGGTGGGGACTATTTTTTGCTCCGATATAACTATCAGCCGTTAGATAGAAAATTTTTTCCTGTTCGGGCTTCATTCTATTAACATATTCTTTCAATGAAATTGTTGGTGATGGACTGGCACTCCTARTAGTCGTAAAACGAAGTAATTGTGCTATATTATGGAGATTATTAGGATCTTCTGCCGGACCTTCTTTCAATACTAGACCAAATAATTGCCAAAATTTCTGATATTGTTCTTTATCTTCCGATAATTTTTGGAGCATCTGAAAAATACGTTTAGTTAAAGCTATCCGCAAATTTTGCGTAATTCGGTGGTCTTGTAAAATTTCACGAGAAATATTTAAAGGAAGATTATCGGCATCAATTAAACCTCGAATAAATCGCAGATAGTTAGGTACCAATTGTTCAACATCATCCAAAATATATACTTGTTTAACATATAATTTGAGTCCTGCTTTATAATCTCTCGTCCACATATTCCATGGTACCCGTGACGGAACATAAAGCAAACTTGTATACTCTTGATTTCCTTCTACTCTATTGTGACTCCATATTAGAGGATCGTTAATATCATGTGTTATATGTTTATAAAATGATTTATATTCATCTTCACTAATGTCTGACTTATGACGAGTCCATAGCGCTTGACCTCGGTTAACTTGTTCCCAAATATTACGGGAGGACTCGGATGATGTTTTATCCGATTTCATTTCTACGGGTAGAGAAATATGATCCGAATATTTTTTAATAAGACTGCGTAGTTTCAAGTTTTCAAGAAACTCATTTTCAGTTTCTCGTAAATGAAGAATAATTTCAGTTCCTCTATTTTGTTTTATGATATCTCCTATAGTATAGTCTCCTTCTCCCTCAGATTCCCAAAATACTCCTTCTTCTGCTGCAGCACGTGCCGCACGTGTTCGCAGAGTCACCTTATCAGCTACTATAAACGCAGAATAGAAGCCTACTCCAAATTGACCAATCAAATTAGTATCGAGTTTGTCCGAATCTAACGCTTTAAGAAAAGATTGTGTGCCCGACTGAGCTATAGTTCCTAATTGATCAATAACTTCCTGCCGACGCATTCCAATTCCATTATCCTCAAAAGTTAAAGTTCTATTTTCTTTATTTATAGAAATTCGGACATGAATATTTGTGTCTCCTTCATAGATAGTTGAGTCCGTAAGACTACTAAAACGTAACTTATCAGCAGCATCAGAAGCATTAGAAATTAATTCTCGCAAAAAAATTTCCTTATTGGAATAAAGAGAATGTATCATTAAATGGAGAAGCTGTTTAACTTCAGACTGAAACACACGAATTTCTCTTTTTTTCATAATTTGGATTCCTCATTTAACCTACAAATTATAGGTTCTGCTACTAACCTTATTAATTCATCCTATTATAATTATATCTATTACAATGACTAATCTACATCATTTAATTAGAGATCTTAAGAGAAGATCTTCACATATAAAATAAACTCTAAATAAATGCCGTTTGATTTTTTAAAAAAATCAGCTTGATTTAAAGCTAAGAAATATTAAATTTCCTAATGTTCTGTTTCCTGTAATCAATCTGTAATTAATTGTACCTATTACACAATAAGTTAGGATTCAATTTAGGATTATTTTGATGATTTGACTCCATTATTACTTTGTTTCGTTAATATTAAGGATTTTTCTTCCATATGTAATGGATAATTTTTTTAACATATATATCTGCATTTTTGTACCTCAAACATATATATTTATCTCACGATTATATATCACATCTTATGAGTCCAAAACAATATTTTTAGCATCAATCTTAGCGTCAAAAGTACAACATAACATATAAATATTTGCATTTTGTTCAAGTGTTTTGATTTTTTTCTTAATTTTATTTTTATAAATATCTGTTATTAACTCATACGGAGTTTTAAAATTGATATTATCATCTTCTACTATATAAACTTTAGTAAGTTGTTCTCTGTGTCTGCTTATCACATTAGTCAATATTATTCTTGCTGACGAGTTATTGAGATGACGTTTTCGAGAACGTAAGTGTAATACTACAATATCTTCATATTGTTCACACCAAGAATTTAAGGCAATTTCTTTTACTAACTTAGGTAATGCTATTTTAGTAATTTCCGCCGACCATGAATCTTGCAATATCACTTTTTCGTTTATTTGAGCAGATATTTCATTTTTCAGTCCTGGAAAAGTTAATAATAACTTAGATAATGGAATTTCTAATTTGACAGTTTTATCATCAGAATTAGAAGGAGGTGCCGGAAGAACATGTTTTATTGGTATTAATAATTTTGTTTTAGGTTGTGGATACGCAATAATTTTTTTATTCCACATTAATATTTTTTTTTTGGACTGTAAATGGTTGAGAGGATCATCGGCAAAACTTAAATTAGGAGAAATTTTCTTATCTTTCAAGTAATGGAGGGTGAAATCAGAGGAGGTTATAGGATTAGTGTGTAAATTATCAGTATGAGCAGAAATAATAGGATGTCCCTTATAATGAAAACGCAATGTCAAAGCACGCAACAATGTCATTTCTACTCCTATTTTTTTATTAGGTGCTAAGGATAGATCTGCGCGTCCCCTGAGCAAAAAATCATAATAGATCTGAGTATCTTGAGGTGATAAAGTTTTCGCTAACGATTTAATTCTATTTACTGTATTAGCGGTAAGATTTAAATATTCCTGTTGTTTGGTCATGTATTCTGGAAACAATTGTACCATTGCAATATGATGCAACATAGTTAACATTTCTACTAATAATAATTCCCAATCTATAATGCGTAAAGTATCTATTTTATTTAATAATTTTATAATTTGTTGTCCTTCAGTATATGCGAAGGCTTCAATCAATTCTATTATTTGGGCGGAATCTAAATAACCTAGCATTGAATTTACTGAACTTAGGGTAATATGGCCATTACTATAGACAATAGCTTGATCGGTAATAGTCAAGGCATCCCGCATGCTTCCATCCGAAACTTTTGAAATTAAGGATAATGCGTTACTTTCAAAAGAAATTTGTTCTGCCTTTAAAATTTTTTTCAGTTGCTCCCCAATAAGATTAATATCTAAAATTTTTAGATGAAATTGCATACAACGAGATATAATAGTCAAAGGAATTTTTTGAAGATCAGTAGTAGCCAATATAAATTTAACATGTGGAGGAGGTTCTTCTAGTGACTTTAACAAAGCATTAAAGCTATGTCGAGATAACATATGTACTTCATCAATCAAGTAAATTTTATAATAACCCCGAACAGGTAGATACTGAATATCGTCTATTAACTCTCGGATATCTTCCACTCTCGTACGAGAAGCTGCATCAATTTCAATAAGATCGATAAAGGTTCCCTGCCTAATTTCCATACAACTCAGGCATTTGCAACAGGGATTAGCATCAATTCTGGTTTTACAATTTAGCGCTTTTGCAAATAAACGAGCAATAGAAGTTTTTCCTAAACCACGCATTCCAGACAAAATGTAAGCGTGATGGAGTCTGCCTAATTTTAAACTATTAGTTAAAGCTGTCAAAATATGTTCTTGACCTACTACATCTGTAAAAACTTGTGGTCTCCACTTGCTAGCTAATACCTGATAACTCATGAATCCTCCCTAAATATTAATTTTCATTAAATATCTAGCTGGTATCTTTCTTTATTTACCTGCTATTATATTAGCTACTATTTTAACGTATAGATTATGACTCTTAAAAAGATTATTAATGATTAATCAGTCATCTATTGTTGAGAGGTAATTTATATTTTGAGAATTGTTTTTTGTAAACATCCATTATATTTTCAGGATAGATTCTCTCTTTATATTTTTAATATAAAGAGAGGAAATATTCTTCTTTTTATAATAATGTAAAAGAATATTAATAAAAAGTTTTAATAAAAAATTAGAATCTAATAATTTTCAGAGAGGTATTTCAATGAAACGATTTCCTATGACCCTGCGAGGGGTAGAAAAATTACGTGAGGAACTCATTAATCTTAAAAACATTAAGAGACCAAAAATTATTTCTGATCTGGCAGCAGCTAGGGATCATGGAGATCTTAAAGAAAACGCTGAATATCACGCAGCTCGTGAGCAGCAATCTTTTTGTGAAGGAAGAATTAAAGAAATTGAAGCAAAACTATCTAATGCGCAAATTATTGATATTACTAAAATTCCGGTGAGTAATCGAGTTATATTTGGTTCTACGATAACTCTATTAAATAGAGTGGACAATAAAATTTATCGTTATCGTATCGTAGGGGATGATGAAGCGGATCATAAGGAAAATTTAATTTCGCTAAACTCTCCTCTGGCGCGGGGATTAATTGGAAAAGAAGTAAATGAAAATGTGATTATCAAAACTCCTAAAGGAGACATTATATATAAGATTTGTAATGTTGAATATGTTTAGCATCTTCTGAATCGAGGAAGATAACATCAGATGAAAAATCGACGATATTATAGCCATTATTCTAGAGGTAGAAAAAAATATTTTGATGATCCATATGTACGTAAAGCTCACGAAATAGGAGTTCGATCACGATCATGGTTTAAACTGGATGAAATCCAAAAGCACGAGAAGTTATTAAAACCAAAGATGAGGGTGATAGATTTAGGATCCTCTCCAGGAGGATGGGCGCAATATGCGATAAAAAAAGTTGGAGAAAAAGGAAATGTTATTGGATGTGATATTTTGTCTCTAGATCCTATATCTGGCGTAGAATTTATCCAAGGAGATTTGCGAGACCACAATGTACGTAAGAATCTTTTGAAAACCATTAGTAATAAGAATGTTAATGTACTTATGTCCGATATGTCCCCAAACCTCAGTGGTTTTTCTACTGCTGATCATCCTCGATCCATGTATTTAGCAGAAATTGCCTTACACCTATGTCGGGATACTTTGGTAGTGACAGGAAGTTTTTTAGTTAAGGTTTTTCATGGAGAGGGTTTAGATCTATATCTTCAGAAGATTAGTGAGCAATTCGATAAATTCAAAATTATAAAACCAGAATCTTCCCGTAAAAATTCACGAGAGGTATACATTATAGCAACAGGATATAAAAAATATAGATAACTTCGATTCTTTGTTGTATTTATGTAAATATAGGAGGATAATTCTTTGAGTTATATCGCTAAAAATCTAACTATCTGGATGATCATCGCAATAGTAATGATGTCAGTATTCCACATTTTCAGTTCTCTAAACAGTAAACATAAGATTGATTATTCCACCTTTATAACAGAAGTTAATACAGGTGAAATACGTGAAGTGCATATTAATGGACGAGAACTTAAAGTTATAAAGAAGAATAATAATAAATATTCCATTTGGATGCCCATGCCTGATCCACGTCTCCTTGAGAGACTATTGATGAATCATGTGATAATTGTGGGAGATCCACCCGCAGAACCGAGCCTGCTAACATCTATTTTTATCTCCTGGTTTCCAATGGTAATATTAATCGGTCTCTGGCTATTTTTTATGCGACAAATGAAAGGAGGTAGCAAAGGAGGATCCATATTTTTTGGAAAAAGTAAGGCTCGAATGTTATCGGAAGATCAAATTACTACCTTAGCAGATGTGGCCGGATGTGATGAAGCAAAAGAAGAAGTTGCGGAATTGGTAGAATATTTACGTGAACCTAGCAAATTTCAAAGACTAGGGGGTAAAATACCTAAAGGGGTATTAATGGTTGGTCCCCCAGGTACAGGTAAAACTTTATTAGCTAAAGCTATTTCCGGAGAAGCTCAAGTACCTTTTTTTAGTATTTCCGGATCGGATTTTGTGGAAATGTTTGTTGGGGTAGGTGCTGCTCGTGTACGAGATATGTTTCAACAAGCAAAAAAAACTGCTCCTTGTATTATTTTTATTGATGAAATTGATGCGGTAGGTCGTCAACGAGGTGCTGGCTTAGGAGGAGGACATGATGAACGCGAACAAACTCTCAATCAACTGCTGGTTGAGATGGATGGTTTTGAAAGACAAGAGGGCATCATAGTAATTGCCGCTACTAATAGACCCGATGTATTAGATCCTGCTCTCCTTCGACCCGGGAGATTTGATCGCCAAGTTATAGTAGGCTTACCGGATGTAAGAGGGCGAAAGGAAATTTTAAAAGTTCATATGCGGCGAGTACCATTATCATCTGACGTAGATATTTTAGTGATTGCCCGTGGTACCCCGGGTTTTTCAGGTGCAGATCTCGCTAATTTAGTAAATGAAGCTGCATTATTTGCAGCTCGTAATAATCGTTGTGTAGTATCTATGGTAGAATTTGAAAAAGCAAAGGATAAAATTTTGATGGGAACGGAACGTCGATCTATGGTTATGACTGAAGCTCAGAAAGAGTCGACTGCTTATCATGAAGCAGGACATGCAATTATCGGACGCTTAGTTCCCGAACATGATCCGGTACATAAAGTTACTATTATTCCAAGAGGACGATCCTTAGGAGTCACTTTTTTCTTACCTGAAGGAGATGCTATTAGTATAAGTAGAGAAAAATTGGAAAGTCAGATCTCGACACTCTATGGAGGACGCTTAGCTGAAGAATTAATCTATGGTAGTCATCAGGTATCAACAGGATCATCAAATGACATAAAAATAGCCACTACTTTAGCACGCAATATGGTGACACAATGGGGATTTTCTGAAAAATTAGGACCACTCTTGTATGCCGAGGAAGAAGAAGAAATATTTTTAGGTCGTTCGGTAGCGAAAGCTAAACATCTGTCTGATGACACTGCACGCATCATAGATGAAGAGATAAAATTATTAATTGATAAAAATCATCTCAGAGCTAGAAAAATTTTGTCAGAAAATTTAGATATTCTTCATGCTATGAAAGACGCATTAATGAAATATGAAACTCTTGATGCATTACAAATTGAGGATTTAATGTCCAGAAAACCTGTTCGTATTCCTAGAGATTGGCTACAGACGACAACTCAAAAACATTCTCAAGATCACCAATCTTAATACTGATACTAGTAATTAATAAATCTCAAAATATGTTCTGTTTTTTATCTGAAATTTCAGACGGATCTTTTTTAGGGTAGGATTAAATCCATAGCAAAAGAAATGATGTGATTGAATATCATCTAAAATATCAATGAGCAATCTTAATAAACTCATTCTCGGTAGGAGAAGAATAATTTTCTCTTATTAAGAGAATACATAATTTATACAAGCAGAAAAGAATGAATGATCAAGTCCTCTCTTGAGAAAGATTTATGTCATTAAAATAACAATATACATAAGTTTAATTAATAAAGATATTATGAGAATAAAGTTATATAAAGATCCAATGAGGTTGTGTTTCTTTTTATTGTGAAAAGAGAACACACTATTTCTAATAAGAAGATAAATACTTCTATAAGATATCTTATGAAGCTAGATAGAACCTATAAGGTAATAACTTTGAACTAAAATTAGTCCTCGTACTTTTGTCTGCTGAATAGAGCAGAAATTTTAGAGCAACATTAATAAAATTTTTCAAAATAATAGATCTTCGAATGGTCAAATTTATTAAGTAACAAATAATATCGGGATATTTAAAAAACTTTAATTTGCGCGTGAGGTATCGAAAAAAGTTTACAGAAAATTATAAGAAGTATAAAATAAGGAATAATCCTTCCTCCAACATTAGTAACAGTTAATAGATATCCTGGTCTAAATAATATTTTCCAGGCACTGTTAAGATCAAAGAATGAGAATATAGATACTGGTTTTATTAGAAAAAAGGTCACTTCTATCTAAAAAGAGAAAATTTCAATTATTATTTTTTGTACTTTTTTTCCTTCCCTAGCAGATGAAAATTCCAATCAAAATTTACGAGGTAGAACCAAAATATTATGTATGAAATACTTTTAATTATTTTTCTTTTTATATCGATTAGTTTGATCAGTCTAATTCTTATGCATCAAAGTAAAGGTATGGATACTAATTCAAGTAGCATAACAGGTTATTCGGGGACCTTTTTTGGTTCTAAAGGTTCAGTAAATTTTTTAACGCGTGTTATAATACTGCTGGCTACTGTGTTCATAATTATTAGTATTGCTATAGATAATATCTCTAGTAATAAAAACAGTGTTCAATGGAAACCAATTAGTAAAAATTCTATTGGATCCTCTCACAGGATAAATAAATAATATTGGAATTGCTGTTTGTCCGAGAGGGAATAAAATCAACTTCATAATAATGATAATTATTATATGAAGACTTTTATAGCCGAGGTGGTGAAATAGGTAGACACGCTACTTTGAGGGGGTAGTGCCCTAATAATAAGGCATACGGGTTCAAGTCCCGTCCTCGGTACCAAACTTAGGTAAGTTGTGGTTGTTTTTTTCTTCTAGATGATGTATAATAATTATTTTCAGGCGCGGGGTAGAGCAGTTAGGTAGCTCGTCGGGCTCATAACCCGAAGGTCGTTGGTTCAAATCCAACCCCCGCAACCAAGTGTGCTTGGATCTTACCAAGAAAATATAGATAAAGTGACTATAAACATTACCTAAAAAACCCCGCATAACGGGGTTTTTTAGTGGTTATCATAATAAATATTTGAATATAAAAATTTCAAAAAAAATACAATGGGCTGGGATAAATTACGGCATATCCAATATTCCATTTGGTAATCAAAATTGATTGAGGACCCGATTATGAACAAAGATATTCTATCGGTAGTAGAAGCCGTGGCAAATGAAAAATCGCTTCCTCGAGAAAAAATTTTTGCTGCCCTAGAAAGTGCATTGGCCTCTGCAACCAAGAAAAAATTTGAACAAGAGATTGAGGTTCGGATAAGTATTAATCGTAAGACCGGAAATATTGAAACTTATCGAAGATGGTTAATAGTAGAAAAAGTACTTCAACCTACAAGGGAAATTACATTAGAAGCGGCAAGGTGGGATAATAAAGCGGTAAATATCGGTGATTATATAGAAGATAGAATTCATTCCGTTGCTTTCGATAGGATTACTACTCAAACCGCCAGACAGGTTATGGTCCAAAAGGTACGTGAAGCGGAAAGATTCCTTATTATCGAAGAGTTTCGAAAAAAACAAGGTGAAATTCTTAACGGAAGAGTGAAAAAAGTTAATCGTGATAATATTACGGTAGATATGGGTAATAATGCGGAAGCTCTGATTCTAAGTGAAGAAATGCTGCCGAACGATAATTTTCATCCGGGAGATCGAGTACGAGGATTATTATATGCAGTAAGAACCGAAGCACGAGGACCTCAATTATTTTTAAGTAGAACTCGTCCAGAAATGTTGTTAGAATTATTTCGTCTTGAAGTTCCTGAAGTTGGAGAAGATATTATTGAAATTAAAGCTACTGTTCGTGATCCTGGATCACGAGCTAAAATAGCCGTTAAAACTAACGATAAACGCATTGATCCAATAGGATCTTGTGTAGGAATGCGAGGATCCCGGGTGCAAGCTATCTCGAATGAGCTAGGTGGAGAGCGAATTGATATTGTCCTATGGGACCATAATCCTGCTCAATTTGTCATTAACGCAATGGCTCCTGCGGAAGTCAGTTCTATCATTGTTGACGAAGATAAGCATACTATGGATCTAGGAATAGAAGAAAACTCTTTAGCACAGGCCATAGGGCGAAATGGACAAAATGTCAGATTAGCATCACAACTGAGTGGATGGACTCTTAATGTTATGACGGTAACAGAACTGCAACAAAAACATCAAGATGAAGCTCAGGTCTCTAGAGATTTATTTACTAAATATTTAGATATTGATAGAGATTCTGCATCTCTCTTGGTAGAATCAGGATTATCTTCTTTGGAAGAGCTAGCTTACGTTCCTATTAGAGAATTAGTTGAAATAGGTCATTTGGATGAAGAGAAAATAAAAAAATTACGTAACCGTGCTACTAAAGTATTGAAAAAATTGCAAGAAGAAGAAAAGAATAAGATTATTTATCCTAAAAATGCAGAGGAACTATTAACTATTACTGAGATAGATCAGAGATTAGCGTCCAAATTGGCGTTCAAAGGAATATATACATTAGAAAAATTAGCAGAACAAAGTATAGATGATCTGTCAGAAATTAAAGATCTTAATATCGAACTAGCAGGTAAATTAATTATGGCTGCACGTAATATTTGTTGGTTTCATAATAATGACCAGTAATAATAAAAACTAGTATTTTTACAGGAAGGGAGAACAGCATCATGACCAATATAAGTATAAAAGCTCTGGCTAGAGAGATTATGATGCCGGTTGATCGCCTGATAAAACAATTGGCACACATAGGAATCTGTAAATCAGAAAGTGATCATATCAGTATGCAGGAAAAACATATCTTAATCAATAATCTGAAAAAGAAACCGCCTCGCATAATAGAAAAACTTATTTTAAAACGAAAAAAACGTAGCACGTTAAATATTTCTAGCATGGGAGGAAAAAGAAAAGCAGTTCAAATAGAAATACGAAAAAATCGAACATATTTAAAAGAAGAATCAGTAGAATTTATGGGGCCTACTGAAAAAATTATTCCTTCGGGTATTTCTGATACAAATCAACATACTAAAAATATGGTTACGTCTTGTGTACTGAGAGAGAGAGATCAGAATTTAAATTCTGAAGACCTGCTAAAAATTAATAAAACTCTTTGTAGAGAAGAAGTAAAAGTGTCGTGTAAATTAGAAGTATCAGCCGAAAAAGAAAAAAAAGAACCAGAAAAGCATTCGGCAGTAGAGCGAGGAGAAAAGTGGAAAACCAATAATGATTATTGGCAGAATGATTCTCCAGAAAATGATGAAGAAGAATTAAATACTCCTCTTTCACTAGATATCTCATCAAAATATGAAAAAAATAGAAAACTAGAAAGTAGTAATAAGAAATGGAAAAGTGAGAGTCAGAAATGGTTAGGATCAAGAAAAACTTCTAAAAATATAGAACTTAAAAAACAATTAGAAACCGGTCAAGATTCGGGAGATAATCACGATAACAGTCTTCAAATTAATTTAGTACCAAAAGTTAATAAATCAGAAACTAAATTTAATAAAAATGTAGTTATTGGAGAATCGATTACGGTAGCGGAACTATCTAATAGAATGGCGATAAAAAGCTCTCAGGTTATTAAATTATTAATGAGTATGGGAACTATGGCTACTGTTAATCAAATCCTAGATCAAGACACGGCTCAAATTGTAGCTGAAGAAATGGGATATAAGGTAATATTACATCATGAAAATTACTTAGAAGAAGTACTCATGAGTAAACGGGATCATAAAAATATGATACTGGCACCGAGATCTCCAGTAGTAACTATAATGGGTCATGTAGATCATGGTAAAACTTCATTACTAGATTATATTCGCTCTACTAAAATGACCTCTCTTGAGGTAGGTGGAATCACACAACATATTGGAGCATATCATGTCCAGATTCGCAAGGGTACTATTACTTTTCTTGATACGCCTGGACATGCAGCTTTTACAGCTATGCGAGCAAGAGGAGTGCAGTTAACAGATATTGTTGTTTTAGTAATAGCAGCTGATGATGGCATTATGCCACAGACTATTGAAGCTATTCAACATGCTCAGGCAGCCCAAGTACCTATCGTGGTAGCAATCAATAAAATTGATAAATCATCGTCAGATATAGAACAAATTAAAAATCAATTATCTCATTACAATCTCATGCCTGAAGAATGGGGAGGTGAGACACAGTATGTAGGCATTTCAGCTAAAACTGGGATAGGGATAGATGAATTATTAGATGCCATATTATTACAAGCAGAAATGTTAGAATTAACGGCTATTCATACCGGCATTGCAAAAGGTTTAGTGATAGAATCTTATCTTGATAAAGGAAGAGGACCAGTAGCTTCAGTCTTAGTAAGAGAAGGAACACTTAAAAAAGGAGATTTTTTATTATGTGGTCTGGAATATGGACGCGTTAGAGCTATGCGAGATGAATTAGGATCTGATCTGTTTCAGGCCGGTCCTTCTCGACCAGTAGAAATTTTAGGACTTTCGGGAGTTCCCGTGACAGGAGATATTCTGACAGTAGTACGAGATGAGAGAAAGGCTCGTGAAGTGGCACTTTTCCGAAAAATGAAATCTCGTGAACAAAAATTATCATCCCAAAAAAAATCCAGTATTAAAAATATGTTAGAAGTTATTAACAATCACGATCAGATCTCAGAACTTAATATTGTGATTAGAGCGGATGTACAAGGCTCTGTAGAGGCTATTGTAGATACTTTAAAGACATTATCTTCGAAGGAATTAAAGGTAAATATTGTCGGCTCAGGAGTAGGAAGTATTACGGAAAGTGATATTGTTTTAGCTTCGGCATCGCAAGCTCTCATTATAGGATTTAATGTCCGTGCGGACTCAGCAGCGCGGAAAATAATTGCTACGTCTCATAATCTAGAGATTAGATACTATTCGGTTATTTATCAGTTGATTGATGAAGTAAAGAAAGCTATAAATTCTCGAATACTTCCGGAATATAAACCTAATATTATCGGTTTAGCAGAAGTAAGAAATGTATTTAGATCACCTAAGTTTGGTGCTATAGCAGGTTGTATGGTTATTGAAGGCGCAGTAAAACGTAACAAATCTATACGAATTTTACGAGATCATATTGTTATATATGAGGGATCACTAGACTCTTTGCGTCACTTTAAGGATGACGTAGATGAAGTTAATAATGGCTTTGAATGTGGTATTGGAGTTAAGAATTATAATGATGTTAAGATTGGAGACTTAATTGAAGTCTTTGAATTACAGGAACTTAAAAAAAGTCACTGAGTATAATCTCTTAATTCACGGTGATAAAATAGAGGAACTACTTTTATGAAAGATATCAATCGACCTGCTAAGGTAGCTCGAGCTTTAAAAAAAGAACTATCCATAATATTACATCGTGAAATCCGAGATCCTCGGATAGATAAGTTAATCACTATAACGGCGGTAGAAATTTCTAAAGATTTGTTAAATGCTAAAGTTTTCATAATTTTAGGATCCTCAATAGATTCCAAAGAAAATATCTTAAAAAAAATTAAGATCTTACAAAATGCGACCGGATATATTCGAACTTTACTTAGTCAAAACATGTGTTTAAGAATAATTCCTAAAATTACTTTTTTTTCTGATCACTTCATCCCTGAAAAAAGTATATAAATCAGATAATGATTAAGATGCCTACGAAACTAAAATTTCATGAGTAAGAATGTTAAGAAACATAGTTATAATATTAACGGATTTATTCTACTGGATAAACCTCGAGGGATCAGTTCTAATAAAGCTCTCCAACAAGTCAAATATATTTTGAACAGTAGTAAAGCTGGTTATATAGGTACTTTGGATCCTTTAGCTACTGGTATGCTTCCTATTTGTCTGGGTCAAGCTACTAAATTTTCTCAATATTTATTGAATTCTGATAGGCGTTATCATGTCGTGGCAAAACTCGGTCAACGAACCGATACCGCGGATGCAGAGGGAAAAATTATCAGTGAGCAGCCCTTAAATTTTAAAATTTCTGACGTAAAAAAAATTTTACTCAGTTTTATTGGAGAAATTAAACAAATACCCCCAATGTATTCTGCTATTAAATGGAATAGCTGTCCATTATATAAGTATGCCCGTCAAGGTATTGAGATAACACGGAAAGTACGTAAAATTATGGTGTATAATATACACTATGTTAGTCTAGAAGATAGTGAACTAGAATTAGAAATACATTGTTCTAAAGGTACTTATATACGTACTTTAGTAGAAGATCTAGGCTTAAAAATAGGGTGTGGGGCTTACGTAAAGGCTTTACGTCGTCTACAAGTTGGTAATTATCCAACTGAAAAAATGATAACTATGGATAAATTGCAGACATTGGCTAATCTAATTATTAGTGAGAGGAATTTTAATCAATTATCTTTAACTTCTATATTAATGTCAGTAGACAGTGCAGTATCTAATTTTCCTGAAATTAATTTATTAAAGATAATTACCAGTGATTTAAAACAAGGACGATCTATTAAGTCTACAACATTATTTCCACCGGGATTGGTAAGAATAACTGAAGGTACACAAAGAAAATTTATTGGCATAGCGGAGATCAATGAAGTAGGAATAGTTCTACCTCGTCGTTTAGTGAGTTAATAATTTTCATTACAATTCGCTTGGTAGTGAACTATTTGCTATTAATTAGCAGCAGGCAGAGATTTATATCTAATGAGGTTCTATTATGTCTCTTAAGGGTGAAGATAAAAATAAAATTATCGAACAATATGCTTTACATAACTCTGATCGAGGATCATCAGAAGTGCAAGTAGCGTTATTAACCAGAAAGATTAATAGTTTGCGCCTACATTTTACGGAATATAGTAAAGATTATCATAGTCGTCGTGGATTATTGCGGTTAATTTCTCAGCGCAGAAGTATATTGAATTATTTAAAACGTAAAAGAAGATGGCGCTATTTTTCTCTCATAAAGAAGCTAGAGCTGCGTAAGTAAAGAAATTTGATTAGATCTTAAAAGAAGATTAAATCATTCTCTCTATTATTTATAGAATACATAATAAAATTTAGCTAATTACTATAATTAGTAATATTCTAAAATATTTCATAATCATTTTGTACATTAAAAAATCACACTCAATATCAAAAAAAAAGAAATAATTAAATATAATTTAAGTGATCATTAATGCTCAGGAAGTTAAGGATATTATTTTGATAAATCCAATCATACGTAAATTTCAATATGGACAACATATTGTAACTCTTGAAACAGGAAGAATAGCAAAACAAGCTACGGCCGCGGTGCTTGCTAGCATGGATGATACTACAGTATTAGTTACTATAGTAGGATCTCCAAAAATTAAATCTGGTCAGAATTTTTTTCCTCTTAGTGTTAACTACCAGGAGCGTTCTTATGCTGCAGGTCGTATTCCAGGAAGTTTTTTTCGCCGTGAAGGACGTCCTAGCGAAACTGAAATATTAGTCTCAAGACTGATTGATAGACCGGTGCGGCCTTTATTTCCAGAAGGTTTTCTGAATGAAGTGCAAATTATTGCAACAGTAGTATCAGTCAATCGAAAAATTCAGCCAGATATTGTAGCTATCATAGGTAGTTCTGCTGCTTTAAGTATCTCCGGTATTCCGTTTAGAGGTCCCATTGGCGCTGCAAGAGTAGGATACATAGAAAATAAATATATTTTGAATCCCACTACCGAAGAAGTTAAACGTAGTAATCTAAATTTAGTTATAGCAGGTACACAAAATGCCGTGTTAATGGTCGAGGCAGAAGCAAAATTACTAAGCGAAGAACAAATGTTAGAAGCTATAATATATGGTCATGAACATCAACAAGTAGTGATTCAAAATATAAATAGTCTTGTAGAAGAAGTAGGTAAAGTGGAGTGGGAATGGACTCCAGAAGTTGAAATACCAGAAATATCCGCACAAATTGCTAATTTGTCAGAATCTCGTTTGAGTAATGCATATCAAATTTCTGACAAACAAATTCGGTCTTCTCAGTTGAATGTGATTAAATCTGATGTAATTTCTACGATAAAAGAAAAGTTTATAGATTTAGATGAATACCGAATTCATCAGATCATGTATATGATTGAGAAAAACATAGTACGTAAGCGCCTATTATGTGGAGAACTACGTATTGACGGACGCACAAAAGATATGGTTCGTAGTGTCCAAGTACATACGCCCGTGTTACAACGTACACATGGATCTGCTTTATTTACACGTGGAGAGACTCAAGCACTAGTATCTGTAACTCTAGGAACCGACCGCGATGCGCAAAACGTTGATGAATTAACAGGGGATCGTACTGAAAATTTTATTTTTCACTACAATTTCCCACCTTATTCTGTAGGAGAAATAGGAATAGTAGGATTTCCTAAGAGACGGGAAATTGGTCATGGTAGATTAGCTAAACGTGGATTGTTAGCAGTTATGCCGTCTTTAGATTCTTTTCCATATACCATAAGGATAGTATCGGAAATTACTGAATCTAATGGATCTTCCTCAATGGCTTCGATTTGTGGAGCATCATTAGCTCTAATGGACGCAGGAGTGCCTATAAAGGCAGGAGTAGCGGGAATAGCAATGGGATTAGTAAAAGATGGAGATAAATACATAGTTTTATCTGATATTTTGGGTGATGAAGATCAGATGGGAGATATGGATTTTAAAGTTGCAGGTACCCGTACTGGTATTACAGCACTCCAAATGGATATAAAAATTGAAGGTATTAATAAGCAAATCATGGCAATAGCTCTGAAACAAGCTTTAGAGGGTCGATTACATATCTTAAATATTATGGAACAAGTTATACTCTTACCACGTAAAGATATTTCAATATATGCTCCTCGGATGCAGATTATAAAAATTAATCCCGATAAAATTAAAGATTTAATAGGGAAGGGAGGTACGGTTATAAGATCACTAACTGACGAAACCGAAACCATTATTGAAATAGAGGATGATGGCACAGTAAAGATAGCCGCACCCGATAGTAAGCATGTTCAATTAGCGATTATGCGTATTCAGGAAATTACTGCTGATATTGAAGTAGGGAAAATTTATCATGGTAAAGTAACGAGAATTGTAGATTTTGGAGCTTTTATTACTATCCTAGGACTTAGTAGTAGAGAAGGTTTAGTACATATTTCTCAAATTTCAGCGCGCAGAATCGACAAGGTTAGTGATCACCTAAAAATTGGGCAAAAAGTAAATGTAAAAGTGTTAGAAGTAGATCGAATAGGTAGAATACGTTTAAGTATTAAACAAGCACTTTATTAAGGAATAATATTATTAACCCCCAAAGAGGGTGCAATTTCTATTAAAGACAAGAAAAATAAGGATCAAAAATTATCTTAAATAAGACTTTTAATTTTTTATTGAAAAATGAATTACCAATTAATTTACATCGAATCTCAGTCAAGAGGAATATGTACTAAATGGAAAATTTAGAAAAAACGTTTTCGTTTTTTGGCTTGAAGAATATTCTGCTTCAGGCTCTGAATTATCTAGGATATAAAAATCCTACTCCTATCCAAGTGCAATGTATTCCCTACTTGCTGAAAGGTTCAGATGTATTGGGAATAGCACAGACTGGAAGTGGAAAAACAGCTGCTTTTGCATTACCCATTTTGAATAAAATTGACCTGGCTAAAAAAATACCACAATGTTTAATTTTAGCCCCTACCCGAGAGCTCGCTATTCAAGTGGCAAATTTTTTTTCAGATTTAGCTATGTATATGAAGGGGAT
This sequence comes from Candidatus Dasytiphilus stammeri, assembly GCA_037083765.1. Lineage (GTDB taxonomy): Bacteria > Pseudomonadota > Gammaproteobacteria > Enterobacterales > Enterobacteriaceae > Dasytiphilus > Dasytiphilus stammeri_B. The sequence goes on along the minus strand of JBAPLS010000010.1, from coordinate 12,784 downwards.
AATAATTACTGCTATATATGGAGGTCAACGTTATGAAATACAATTTCGTGCTCTCCGCGAGGGATCCCATATTATAGTGGGAACACCAGGACGTTTATTAGATCATATCCATCGTGGTACACTAAATATTTCTCAAATCCATACTTTAGTATTAGATGAAGCAGATGAAATGTTACGTATGGGTTTCATAGAAGATGTAGAATCTATTATGGAACATACACCTCAAAATAAACAAATAGCGTTATTTTCCGCTACTATGCCAGCTGCTATCAGGCAGATTACGCGTAAATTTATGAAAAATCCATATGAAATTCGTCTGGAAACGAATAGAGTCCATGCTCCTGACATTACTCAAAGTTATTGGTTAGTATATGGTTATAAAGCTCATGCTTTAACTTGTTTTTTAGAAGCTGAAGATTATGATGCAGCTATTATTTTTGTACGCACAAAAACGACTAGTGTAGAAGTAGCAGAATATTTAGAACGTAGTGGCTATAATAATACTGCTGCATTGAATGGTGATATGACTCAAAACTTACGTGAACGTACTTTAGAACGTTTAAAGGAAGGAGAGATAGATGTGTTAATTGCTACGGATGTAGCAGCGCGTGGTTTAGATGTGGAACGTATTAGTTTAGTAGTGAACTATGATATTCCTTTAGATGTTGATTCTTACATCCATCGAATTGGACGAACAGGCAGAGCTGGACGTACGGGTCGCGCATTACTATTTGTAGAAAATAGAGAGCGACGATTATTACGGAATATTGAGCGAACTCTCAAAGTTTCTATCCCCAAAGTATCCTTACCTAGTGCTAAATTTCTTAGTGAACGTCGGATGTCGAAATTTACAAGTAAGGTTAAATCCGAAATGGAAAATAGTGATATTGCGATCTATCGAAACTTTTTAAAAAAAATGGCACCTGAAACTACTTTAGATCTTTGGACATTAGCTGCCGCCTTACTTAAGATAGCGCAACAAGGGTCGCTACCTCTTTTACTTCCGAATGTCGAAACTAGTCTTTGTTATGATTATTCTAAATGTAATCGATCTCATGACATTGGACAAACAACTGGTAAGATGGACTTATACCGGATTGAAGTAGGACGTGATGATGGGGTAGAAGTTAGACATATTGTAGGTACGTTTGCTAACGAAGGATACATTAGTAGTTGTTATATTGGAAATATCAAATTATTCCAGGTTTATTCCACCATAGAATTACCAAAACAAATGCCCCAGGATCTATTACAGCATTTTATAAATACTAAAATTTTAAATAAACCACTTAATATGCAATTATTATCAAATTATTTTGCGTGATTACACAGAGAAGTAATACCTCGACAAAAAGATACTCTAAACTAGAGATAAGCTATTTTTTTTAAGTACGGGAGGTACTTAGTGTGGAAAGATGTTCTCTCAAGAGAAAAAAAGAAGTCATATTTTATTAAAATTTTAAATAAACTCGCTCAAGACCGTGCTAATGGTAAAATTATTTATCCTAACTCTCAAAATATTTTTAAAATTTTTTTGCTAACTAAGTTGAGTAAGATCAAAGTAGTTATTCTGGGACAAGAGCCTTATCATGGACCCCACCAAGCTAATGGATTAGCTTTTTCTGTTTCTCTCGGCGTTCCTCTTCCACCTACTCTAATAAACATATATAAAGAATTAAATAATGATAGTATTATTTTTCAGTATCCTAAACATGGATACCTGGGCAGCTGGGTTCAGCAAGGAATTATGTTATTAAATACTATATTGACGGTTGAGTCTGGTCAACCCTCTTCACATGTTCATTTAGGATGGCAAATTTTTACCGATAAAGTAATTTCATTAATTAATGAATATTGTGAAAATATAGTATTTTTACTATGGGGTAGACACGCTCAAAGTAAAAGATTTTTGATTACCAATCATCGTCATTTAGTATTACAGGCACCTCATCCATCACCTTTATCAGCACATAAAGGTTTTTGGGGCTGTCGACATTTTTCGAAAACAAACCAGTGGCTAATGAAAAGTGGCATACAGCCTATTGACTGGACGCCACATATATTAGATTAATTATTTTTTTGACGTCTTAGAAACTAAGACCATAGCAGGACGTAAAAGTCTTCCATTCAGCATATAACCATGTTGTAGAACTTTCATAACACAGTTTGTTGCTATTAGTGGTTCTTCATTTTCATTTGTTTCTATTAGGGACATAGCTTGATGAATATCAGGATTAAAAGGAACATTAGTCTCTCTAATGACTTTCACTCCAAATTTATATACTGTATCTAATAGTGATTTGAGTGTAAGTTTAATTCCTTCAATCATAGGATTGGCAGTATTAGCATGTGGAGCAGCTAACTCAAGAGCACGGTGTAGATTGTCAATGACAGGTAATAATTCGAAAACAAATTTTTCTAGTGCAAATTTATGTGCTTTTTCGATTTCTAACGCGGTTCTTCGCCGCACATTTTCTAACTCTGCCTGTGCTCGTAATAAATTTTCACGCTCACGTTTGGATGATTCCAGCAGCTTATTTTCCAGGTCTAATATACGTTGCTCACAATATTTAATAAAATTAATTTGTTGAGTAGCTTGTTCCAGCAGATCTTTAGATGCGTCTCGATTATCTTCCTCTTGATTTTTACTAGGAATATTGGAGTTAATCTCGATACTTGGATCTTCTTTCGGTGATTTGTGTTCTTCACTAGTCATGAATTTCTCCGCGCAGGCACATTATTTATTCCCAGATTAGATTATTATGGGGATCATAATAATAGTTTCAAGGTTAGGTATTATATTGCACGCAATGTACGAACAATTTTTATGAAAAATTTTTTATAAAATGTACGATTTTCTTACCCTAATCCGATTTCTTTAGCAACTCATAAAATAATGTCTAATAATTGGCTAGACGGTATTTTTTTGAACTCAAATGATCCGAAATTACATTTCACTAAAGTGAATAGAGCTAATTTATAATAACCAAGTAAAACTAATTTAGTACGAAAATATGTTGAGAGTAGCACGTATCTTCGCTCAATCTAATATTCAATTCATTCCTATTAACGATTACTTCTTTTTATGAGAATAAAAAAAGTGGATGGGATAAATAAAGCCCCACGTTTAATCCTAGTAATAAATGAAAGTATTTTACATTCTAGTCCAGTGACAGAGATGTGGAAAGTTATATTAACGATATCCATTTGATTTTAGTTAACGATTCGATCAGATTATTATCTCTGTACTCAAAAAAGTTCTACTTCTCATTAGAGCTCTACAATAAATGTAATTTTAGTATTACCATTGATTTACGATGCTATGTCTAAAATAGACATTTGAAAATTAGTTGCAATAGTAAAGGATTATTGTCAGTATATCATGGGAAAAATATGTTAATTTTAATTCAAAATTTAATTCCTCATCCTGAGGATAATTAGTGTCTTACCTTAATCAAGACATTATCTTCCTCAAAAATTTTTGATAAATCTCTTGGAATATATCCTCTCTGAGAGAAAAAGAGAGAATAAACGACTAATTTAGTTTATTGACTCCTGGATATCATTATGACAAGCTAAGATATTCCGACTAACTTAATAATTAAAATTTTATGAAAAAAAAAATCATTAATAGTAGTAATATTATTACTGTTAATAAACAGGTAAAAAATGAATATTTTGTTGAAGAAATACTGGAAGCGGGTCTAATCCTGCAAGGATGGGAAGTAAAATCTTTGCGATCAGGTAAAGTAGATATAAGTAGTAGTTATGTGTATCTACATGATAATAATGCTTATTTATTTAGTGCTCATTTTCAACCTCTGCTTAGTTCAAGTCCTAATTTAATGTTAGACCCCATCCGGAATAGAACTCTTTTACTTAACAAGCAAGAATACAATTCTTTGGATGTAAAAGTCAAACGTCAAGGCTATACTTTGATAGCATATTCTTTATACTGGAAAAATAATTGGTGTAAATTACAGATTGCAGTAGCAAAAGGAAAAAAAAAATATGATAAACGAGCTAGTCTTAAAGAAAGAGAGTGGATGATAAAAAAAAATAGAATTCTCAAACAGAATCTAAGATAGATCTGGAAAAATAAAGTATAATTCTACTATTAGTAGAATTAAAGGGGGCTGTTTTGGAATCGACGAAGCCGTCGAAATCTAAGGTGCATGTCGAGGTACGGTAGGCCTCGTAAAAAAACCGTAAAAAATAGTCGCAAATAACGACAATAAATATGCTTTAGCAGCATAAAGAGCTGCGAGCATTAAAATATTCATCTTCTTCTCTTAGAGAGGAATATTTTTCACATATAAGAGATCGCGTTTAATCTGGCCTAAGAGAAAACGTTAAATTAACGGGCTAGTTCGTTAGAAACGTGTAAGTCCGCTTTTAACAAAACGAATAAAAAAAAGACTTGACTAAACATGTAGTACCAAAGATGGAGAAGTTTCGGACGCGGGTTCGAATCCCGCCAGCTCCACTACTTAATGATCCTGTGTAATATTATGAGTTTAGAAATAATTATACTGAAAAAAATAAAGTGACAATAGATTTCTTTATTTACAAATTTCATGAAATCAATTTTCGTGCCTATCACATCCCATTATTTAAATAATAAGTTCTATTCGAAATAATAAATTTTTCATTATTTTTCTTCTTAGGAAAGGACACTCATTAGTAGTCAGAGACTATTATTCTTCTTTAATTAAGAAAGATTTAACAAATTTTTTCGCCTGACGAAGTCATTTAATTAAATAAAATTATTAAATTAAGCAGAAATAATTTCTAGTTATCTTTAGAATATCTTATAAAGAAAAAGTAAAAAGTTATTTTTAGGAAAATGGATATGCAACCAGAATTAGACATAAAAAACATTAAATGTTATGAAGAATCACTTGTAACTCCGTCGGAACTTAAAAGAAGTTATTGTTGTAATGATAAAATAAAAGAACAAATACAAAATCATCGTCGTACTATTTCGGATATCATAAATGGTGATGATGAACGTTTTATTTTAGTATGCGGACCCTGTTCTATTCATGATCCTATCGGAGCCTTAGAGTATGCAGAGTCTCTCAAAATACTAGCTGATAAGTTAAAAAATAGATTATATATTATCATGCGAGTGTACTTGGAAAAACCGCGTACTTCCATTGGGTGGAAAGGATTCATTAATGACCCTAATCTTGATAACACCTTTAATATCGAAGCGGGATTAGCAAGATCGCGTGAGTTATTATTAAAGCTCAGTGAAAAAAATTTACCCTTAGCTACAGAAGCGTTAAATCTTTATACTCCGCAATATTTAGGAGATTTATTTAGTTGGATGGCTATTGGAGCAAGAACTACAGAGTCACAACCTCATCGAGAAATGGTATCTGGCATAGATATGCCAATAGGATTTAAAAATACTACTCAGGGTCACATTGAACCGGCTATAAATGCGATAATAGCAGCTGCTCAACCGCATAAATTTATTAGTATTAATCAAGCGGGCAGAATTTGTGTATTACACACTCCTGGTAATCCAAATTGCCATCTAATATTGCGTGGGGGTTATAAAAAACCTAATTTTGATTCTACTGCTATTACTCAATGTGAAAACATTCTGAAACAAGCAGGTATTCAAACTACCATTATAGTAGATTGCAGTCATGATAATTCCCAGAAAGATTTTCATCAACAACCCAACGTGGCGAAATCCGTTATAATACAACGAAAAAGGGGAAATAAATCTCTGGTGGGACTGATGTTAGAAAGTAACTTACATGCGGGCAATCAACGTTTAGAAAAAAATGGACATAAAATGCGCTATGGAGTATCAGTGACAGATGCTTGTATTAGTTGGGAAACTACTAAAAAATTAATAATAGAACTATATCAAATTTTAGAGTAATAATTTATTCACCTAATTTTCAAGGAATTTAATAATTGTGACAGAATTAAAGGGATTACGTAAGCAAATAGATGAATTAGATACAGAGCTACTGAAAATTATCGCAAAAAGAATTAAAATAGTGGAAGAAATAGGAAAAATAAAATATTTTTATGGTTTACCTATTTATGCCCCAGAACGAGAAATTTCTATGTTGGCTACACGACGTCAAGAAGCGTTACATTTAGGGATCTCTCCTGATTTGGTTGAAGATATTTTACGTCGTGTAATAAGTGAATCTTACCTTCGAGAATTGAGTAAAGGTAGCAAAAACATTAGTTTTTCTTCCCGTCCGGTAGTGATTATTGGAGGAAAAGGAAGAATGGGGCAGTTCTTTGAAAGAATGTTAAGACTATCTAACTATAAAGTTAAGATTTTTGATAGGAATGATTGGTCTAATGCTGAAAAGATTTTATCTGATGCCATCATGGTTATTATCAGTGTTCCTATTCCACTGATAGAACAAGTGACTTCTCAATTACCCATCTTACCTAAGGATTGCATTTTGGTCGATTTATCTTCAGTTAAAGTAGTGCCATTGGATAGAATGTTAGCCAAGCACCATGGACCAGTTCTCGGTTTGCATCCAATGTTTTCTCCAGATACTGATCATCCAGTGAAACAAGTTGTTATATGGTGTGATGGTCGTAATTACGAATCTTATGAATGGTTTTTAGATCAACTTACTATATGGGGAATGAATTTACATTGTATAAGTGCTAGTAAACACGATCAAAGTATGAGTTTTATTCAGGCATTGCGGCATTTATCATATTTAGTAGCTGGACTCCATCTCAACCAAGAAAAAGCTAATTTTGAAGAATTGCTACTTATAGCATCCCCAGGGTATAAATTAGAATTAATTATGATTGGTCGTTTTTTTAAACAACATCCTAAACTTTATGCTGATATTATTATGTCATCCGCAATGAATTTAAAGTTTATTAAACGTTATTATGTTCTTTTTGGTGAAATCCTTCGATTATTAGAATCCCAAGATAAAGAAAAATTTATAAAAAAATTTACTAAAGTCCAAGAATGGTTAGGAATATATGCGCAAAGGTGTTTTATAGAGAGTCGTTATTTATTACATTTCAATCCTTATTGAATTTATTCCTAATTGGCAGTTGATCAGGTAATTCATCTTATTTCTCTTGAGGATAACATCCTAAGATTCTAATAGAACGTGAAAAATCTTTTATTTTTATTAAAGCATGTTGCATTGTGGGTGTTGTTAAATGATTTTTAAGATCTAGATAAAAAACATCTTCCCATAATTGATTATTAGCGTACCGAGATCGTAGATGACTAATAATATTATGATGACGTAATATCATCAGAGTGTCTATCAAGCATCTTGGTTTTTTCTTTTTAGACAATACTAGGGTAGTTTTCGCAGGAGTCTCACTATCTACTTCCTGCGCTTCTCTAGAGAGAATAATGAATCTCGTGGTATTTGGGATTTTATTTGAGATATTTCTAGCTATCACTTGTAAATTATAATATTTTCCACCTTCTTCACTTCCAAGAGCTGCAACTTTAGGCGATTGGAGACTTGCTACTTGTGTCATTGCCGCTGTAGTACTCAATGTATATTTGAGTTGACAGGTGGAAAAATTTTTCATAAATAAACTGCACTGTTGAAATGGTTGTGCATGGCTGTAAATAGTTTCAATATGATGAAGGTGTGTATGAGGAGAAACTAACATACAGTGTTCAATAGGTAATACTATTTCTCCAATAATATATAGTTCAGTACGTTTTAACAGTTCATAGATTTCTTTTATATACCCAACACTGCTATTTTCAATAGGCACTATTGCATAATCTGCTTGTCCACTTTCTACTTTTTTAAAAATTAGATAAAAATTGCAACAAGTACTTTCTATAAAGGTATTGAAATAATTATTCGCATATTTATGTGCTGCTAGATGAGAATAAGTTGCTTTAGGTCCTAAGAAAGTAATATGAACATTATGCATAGGCATATTTCTCTTAGGATTTTTATTATCAAAACATACCGAATATTCTTTGCAAAAACACTGAATCATAACAATCCCTTGCTAAGTAGTCTCTTAAATAAAAGCTAATGAATAGCCAAATTTTACTAAAAAGATTACTTATTTTGGTATTATTTTAATTAAGTCTAATTTTCAATACCTCGCTGCTTAAGCAGACAAATAGCTTGGTGAGTATATTTTGTAGAGGGATAATTTATTATCATATTTTCAATATGTTTGAGGGCAGATGCATAAGCACCATTTATTAAATTTAATTTCACTATCGCAAACTCATCTTTCGCAAAACGATCCTCTAATACTGTTATATATTTTTTAGCATGGATAATATATTTACTAGTAGGATAAGTAATAATTAGATTTACAAAAAATTGTAATGCTCTCTCTGCATATTCCGCATCTCGATCATAGCGATCAATACTCAAAAGATGGATTTTATTTAAATGATCGATTTGGAGATGGGTGAGACCTTGCATATATAAGAGGTACTCTTGCATGGAATTAAAATTACTCCACCGTAAAAACTTTTGCATTAGTGTATGAAGTAAAGTTAAGTGATTTAACTTATAATATGCATATATTAAATTTAGTTGAGTTTGCTGATAATCATTATTATCCTGATAATGTCGTTGCATTTTTTTCCAGTGCTTAATATCATTATTTAATGGAAAGGTTTCGGTAATAACTGGATAGTGAATAACGGTATGATAAAAATTAACAAATTTAAAATAAAAATATGATGTGGGGCGCATCATTAAAGTTACTATAATTAATAGTATTCCATACTTTATGGACATCATGTTTTGTATCTATTTTTAATTATTTTCCTCAATTTACTAACTATTTAGTATAGATGAGAATCTCATCTTCTATCTAATTTATTAATTCATCTTAAATGAAACTTACAGCTACAGTATTAGATTCCCAAATAGGTCAAAGATTAGATCAAATTTTAGTGAGTTTATTTCCCCACTATTCTCGATCTCGTATCAAAAGATGGATTGAACAAAAATTAGTGAGAGTTAATGGTACTATTATAGATAAGCCTAAAATAAAAATTAGGCTTAAATCTCAAGTAATTATTAATGTAATAAACGTAACTAATGATTACTATCCTGGGCCAGCACAAGAGATCGCATTAAATATTCTTTACGAAGACAATTATTTAATTATCATTAATAAATCTAGAAATTTAGTTGTCCATCCCGGAGCCGGGAATCTTAACGGTACTGTATTAAATGCTTTGCTTTACTACTATCCGTCCTTAGGTAAAATACCTAGAGCGGGAATAATACATCGTTTAGACAAAGATACTACAGGATTAATGATCATAGCTAAAAAACCATTAATATATATGAAATTACTCTCGTTAATGAAAAAACGCAGAGTTATTCGTAAATATGAAGCTATAGTTAATGGTGTCATGATTTCCGGAGGAGTGATCTCAGAAGCTATTATTAGACATCCGACTAGACGGACCCTTATGTCTATCGATATGAACAAACAGATTAGTAAAAAGGCAATAACTCATTATCGTATATTAGCTCGTTTTAGAGATCACACCCATATTGGACTCCAACTAGAAACCGGTTTAACTCACCAGATTCGTGTCCATCTTGCCTACCTCAACTATCCTGTAGTGGGAGATAAAAAATATACAGGTCGATATCGAGCAGTAAAAATTCCGGTTCATGCTTCCTCGCAAGTAAAATCGGAATTATATAAGTTTGATCGGCAGGCTTTGCATGCTTCTATATTACAGTTTCCACATCCGGAGACTGGTATACTCATGGAATTTCATGCCACAATCCCTGCTGATATGAAGAATCTCATTTCTATTTTAGAAACTGACAGTTCATATTTGTAATTTGTTTAAGTTAAGAAATTAATATTATAGTTAACTGATTCATTCTTTAATATAAGGTTATCTGGTACATTTAGATCTGCTGTCCACTCAATTTCAATTGTATTATGAGTGGATATTCTGGAACTGACAATTAAGGCGCATGTTAAACTAGTAAATTAATTGACGACACAAAAAACAATGAGTTAAGTTCATCCGAACTATTTCTTTTAGCATTCAATATACAAAGTGGTGTTTTCAGACATACTCTAAAAATTAGGGGCTAAATATTGATAATAGAAATTATTACGCAATTCATCCGGTACGGAGAGTAAAGGTGGTTAATAATAAAAATTCTCAGGAACAGCATTTAAGAAAATATACTATTGATATTACAGAGTTTGCAGAAACAGGACAATTAGATCCAGTCATTGGACGAGATGACGAAATACGTCGTACTATACAAGTATTGCAGCGACGTACTAAAAATAATCCTGTTCTTATTGGTGATCCCGGAGTGGGCAAGACTGCTATTGTAGAAGGATTAGCACAAAGAATTTTGAATAGAGAAGTACCGGAAGGATTAAAAGGAAGAAGAATATTAGCATTAGATATGGGAACATTATTAGCCGGAGCAAAATATCGGGGAGAATTTGAAGAACGATTGAAAGGAGTACTTACAGATTTAGTTCAACAGGAAGGTAAGGTAATATTGTTTATAGATGAATTACATACTCTGGTAGGAGTAGGAAAAAGTGAAGGGGCTATGGATGCAGGTAATATGTTAAAACCAGCATTGGCTCGCGGCGACCTACACTGTGTAGGTGCTACTACTTTAAATGAATATAGACAATATATAGAAAAAGATGCTGCTTTAGAACGACGTTTTCAAAAAGTCTTTATAGCAGAACCGACCGTCGAAGATACTATTGCTATTTTACGGGGTTTAAAGGAGCGTTATGAACTACATCATAATGTACAAATTACCGATCCTGCAATTGTAGCGGCAGCTAAATTATCACAACGTTATATTTCGGAAAGAAAATTACCTGATAAAGCAATTGATTTAATTGATGAAGCTGCTGCGAGTATCCGGTTACAAATTGATTCTAAACCTGAACCTTTAGATCGCCTAGAACGACGTATTATCCAATTAAAACTAGAACAACAAACCTTAAATAAAGAACTGGATGAAGGTAGTATTAAACGTCTCACGGTTTTGAATACCGAAATAAATGAGAAGGAACATCAATATGCAGAATTAGAAAAAAAGTGGAAAACCGAAAAATCTATCTTAACTCATACTCAACATCTGAAAACCGAACTAGAACAAGCTAAGATAAGGCTTGAAAAATTGAGACGACTAGGAGATTTAGAACGTATGTCTCAATTACAGTATGGTACTATTCCAGAATTAGAAAAAAAGTTATTCATAGCCACCAATCAAGGTAATGAAGTTATGCACTTATTACGTAATAAAGTTACAGATACAGAGATAGCAGATGTATTATCTCGTTGGACTGGAATCCCAGTATCTCGCCTAATACAGAGTGAGCGACAAAAACTTTTACGTATAGAAGAAACGTTACATCAGCGGGTAATTGGACAAGATGACGCTGTATCTGCTGTATCACATGCTTTACGGAGAAATAGAGCTGGTTTATCTGATCCTAATCAACCGATTGGTTCCTTTCTGTTTCTTGGTTCCACTGGTTTAGGAAAAACTGAACTTTGTAAGGCCTTAGCTAATTTTATGTTTGATTCTGATGATTCCATGGTACGTATTGATATGTCTGAGGTTATGGAAAAACATGCTGTGTCTCGTTTAGTGGGTGCTCCTCCTGGTTATATTGGCTATGAAGAAGGGGGACATTTAACCGAAGCGATTAGACGGAGACCTTATTCAGTCATATTATTAGATGAAGTAGAAAAAGCACATGTAGACGTTTTTAATATTTTACTTCAAGTATTAGATGAAGGTCGTTTAACAGATAGTCAAGGTAGAACCGTAGATTTTCGTAATACTGTGGTAGTGTTAACTTCTAATTTAGGATCTGATATAATTCAGGAACGTTTCGTAACATGGACATATGAGGAAATGAAAACAATCTTAATGAAGATTGTGACTAAACACTTTCGTCCAGAATTTATTAATCGTATTAATGAAATAGTTGTATTTCATCCTTTAAATAAAAAGCATATTGCTTTAATAGTCAAAATTCAGCTTCAAAAGCTATATAATAAATTGCAAGAACAAGGTTATCAAATCCATCTGACTAATAATGTGCTACAGATGTTAGTAGAAAAAGGATATGATCCGGTTTATGGAGCTAGGCCATTAAAAAGAGTTATTCAAACTCTCATTGAAAATAAGTTAGCTAAAGCTATTTTAGCAGGACAAATTATTCCCAGTCACCCTGTGGAAATAGATTACCAACATGATAATCTTATATATAGATATGATAAAAAAAAATAAAATTTTTACAGTAGCTTTTTATTTTTCCTAATTATATAATGAAGATAAGGGATTGACTGGAGTAATAAGTCGATAATGTTTGATTAAGCTAAATTATTAGCCGAATATAAAAGTTCTTTAAAAAAATGAAAAAATTTTTGTAAAATACAGGACATTTGTGGGTTGTAAGGTTAAGCAATTAAGCGTACAAGGTGGATGCCTAGGCAGTCAGAGGCGATGAAGGACGTGCTAATCTGCGAAAAGCACTGGTTAGCTGATAGGAGCGTATGAACCAGTGATTTCCGAATGGGAAAACCCGATACAATTTATTGTATCATTATCAAGTGAATATATAGCTTGATAAAGCAAACCGAGGGAAATGAAACAACTGAGTACCTCGAGGAAAAGAAATCAAAGGAGATTCCCTTAGTTGTGGCGAGCGAAGAGGGAAGAGCCTAGAGTTATTATTAATTTTCTATTTTAGTAGAATGATTTGGAAAGATCAACGAAACAGGGTAATAGTCCCG
>JBAPLS010000009.1:1430-8135 GCA_037083765.1 Candidatus Dasytiphilus stammeri | reverse complement strand
GAAAATTCAGTTGAGCTAAAAATGTGGTTTGACACAGTTTATTTAACACTCCCTCGTTAAATAGTTAAGCTAACGATTCATTGTTTTAGAGCTACAATTATCCTGATTAGGCGATTCAATTCTAATAGATTGATTACCAATATCAGATTTTTCTAACTTTTCTTTTAACCCTTCAGCGGCTTCTTTCACTTCAAGCTTTTTTTCCTGATTAAGATCCTCTGGGCTTTTTCTTTTACTTTCTAAACCTTGTTGTCTATCAATATTTTTATTGAGTTGTTCTTGCTGAGGTAGATCAACAACTGAGTTAAAAAGAGCTTTTGTTATGCTTTTTAACAATCCTATAAAACCTCCGCTTCCGCCTTCTCTTTTCTCTTGAGGCTTGTTTTTCACGTTTTTACTGTTGCTGCTTTCAGGCATTTTTAACTCAACTATCATAAAGCTTAATAAAATTTTACATGCAGATTATTAAAAAATGATTAATAATCTATTATCAAATTGCTATTTACAGATGGATATTATTCTAGCAACAGGTGGGCATGTTTTTCCAGCTATAACCTTAGCAAAAGCACTAAAGGTACAAGGGCACAATTGTATATTATTCACTGATCAAAAAACCATCAATATAGAAAGTTATATTTTACCATTGTGCAAGCCAAGTGGCAACAAATTGAAGTTTCTCTTTTTGTTAATGTATAGTTGTGTATTAGCACTGTATCAAACAAGAAAATTAAAACCAAAGCTAATCATTGGTTTTGGTAGCTACGCTTCTTTTCCAACTCTTTTTGCAGCAAAGATTTTTTCTATACCTATAATTTTACATGAACAAAATATAGTTTTAGGGAGAGTAAATAGATTCTTTTTCAAGAGTGCAAAATTAATTGCAACTAGCTTTCCAGAGACTAAGTATGCAGAAGGTAGTAAATGCGTTTTTACAGGAAATTTTGTCGGTATAGAAGCACAAGGCTATTCTAGAGCTGAAACAGTTTTAAACGTGTTAATAATAGCAGGCAGTCAGGGTGCAAATTTTTTTGATGATGTAGTGAGCAGCGTAATTTGTGATCTACCTGTTGAAGTAAAAGAGAGGATTAGAGTAACGCAGCAATGTACGAAGAAAAATATAAACAAGGTCAAGAGTCTATACAAAAGTGAAGGAATTGATTGTGAGTTAAGTGAGTTTTTCGATGATATGGAAAATAAACTGGCCAATGCTCATTTGGTAATTAGCAGAGCGGGGGCAACTTCAATAGCAGAGATTACTCTTGCTGAGCGTCCTGCTGTATATATTCCTTATCCTCACTCAAAAGATAACCATCAATTTTATAATGCAAAACATATTGAAGATTCGGGAGCAGCTGTAATGTTTGAGCAAAATAGTAACGCGAAAAAGAATCTAGGAAAGTTGCTAGTTGATTTATTGCAAAATTGTCAAAAATTGCGTGATATGGCTAATAATACTAAGAAAACAAGAATAAGGAATGGAGTTACTGAATTTATTAAGGCAATAGCTCAAGAACTTAGTTGACGAATTGCTTTTTCTTCAAATGCATTCCATAGTTCTTTTTCTAGTGATTTACTATACAACTTATTGATATAAACTACTCCCGTAGGCGAAGTTGTGTTAATTTCAAGAAGGAAGTTATCTATAATATCAATGCCAACGAATATTAGCCCTCTTTTCTTTAGCTCAGGACCAATTTTATTACATATTTCGTTGTCTCTATCATTCATTTGGGCAGGCTCAAAACTTGCTCCGAGTCTCAAATTTGTTCTGATTTCTCCGCTAGATTTTGGAACTCGCTTCATTACTCCTATTGGGTTTCCATCCAGTAGCAGTATTCTTTTATCTGTATTTATCTTTTTACAAAATGCTTGTGCAATTACAGGACATTCATATTTTGCAATCATGAGATCGACTACCACTTGAATGCTATTTTGGTCTTGTATTCTTATTACGTCATTTCCTCCATAGCTATATAGTGGTTTCAAGATGATATCTTGATAGTCGTGACAAAAATTTCTAATCATCGATATATTTTCAGTGATCAAAGTTGGAGGAATTAGCTCTGGAAATAGTGAAGTAATTAATTTTTCAGGACAGTTTCTTATTTCTGTTGGATTATTTATTACTAACGCAGTAGTCTTTTCTAAGATATAGGTTGTTGTAATGTACCGCATATCAAATGGTGGATTCTGTCTGATAAATATGATATCCATTTCATTTAGGTTGATTACTACATCCTCTTTTGAAATGAAGCTACAATCATCAACGCTGACTTTCTGAGAAAGGGCAATTGGCTGATTTAACTTGAGTGCTAAATTATTAGGTACATAAACAAAAATTTCGTACCTTCTTCTTTGCGCTTCTTTTATTAATGAAAATGTAGTATCAGCTTCAAAATTTATACTTTCATCCATCTGAAAAGCTACTTTCATTTATCCTCCCTTCCTATTACAATATAATATAGTACCATAAAAGTGTTAATAATGGAGCAAAGTATGGAATTAACAATAGGAAATAATGCACCTGATTTTAGCTTGCCAACAGATTCTGGTGAGATTTTATCACTGAGTGAATTTTTTAATAAAAAAAATGTAGTTCTTTATTTTTATCCTAAAGACGATACTCCGGGCTGCACAATGGAGGCAAAAGGCTTTAGAGACAATATAGAAAATTTCTCTTCTCTTGACACAGTGATAATTGGTGTATCAAAAGATAGCGTTAAGTGCCACGCTAACTTCAAAGCAAAATATTCTCTGCCATTTTCTTTAGTTTCTGATGAAAATGCTGAAATGTTGGAAAAGTATGGTGTTTGGGTAGAGAAAAGTATGTTTGGCAAAAAGTATATGGGAGTAGAGCGTACTACTTTTTTAATAGATAAAAAAGGTAAAGTAGTGAAGATTTGGAAAAATGTAAAAGTGAGTGGACATGTTGATGAGGTTTTAGAGGAAGTAAGCAGAATATAAATTAAAGAATGGCTACCCATTGCTATATAAAAAAATTGAAATTACATAATTTCCGTAGTCATTCAAATTTCGAACTGGATTTAGACGATAGATCGGTTGTAATAACTGGTCAAAATGGTATTGGTAAAACTAATATACTTGAAGCAATCTCATTGCTTGCTAAAAGTAATGGCATGAAAAAAGTAAAAATTAGTGAGATGCAAAATAGACTCAGTAATGAAGATTGGGCAGTGCATTATGACTTTTTTAATGGAACATACTTTAACTCAATTGGTATAGGAAAGAATCTTAATAATAAACTAATACAAATTGATGGAAAAACACAATCAAGTTATTCATCTCTGTATAGAATATCCAATGTAATATGGCTCATTCCACAAATGGACTATATTCTTCTTAATTCTCCGAGCGACAGATTAAAATTTTTAGACCGTATCGTCTCACTGTTTGAAGAAAATTACACTTATTGCTATATGAAATACAGGAAAGCTAAACATGAGCGAAGTAAACTGCTTAGAGAGAATATTTTAGACGGAAATTGGCTCTCTAGCCTTGAAAATGTCATGGCTACCAATGCAGTTGATATTTTACGTATGCGTTTGTCTGTTTTAAAAATACTACAGGGCACAATTGATAACCATTCTTGTGAGTTTTTTCCAAAGGCAAGTTTGAAATTTAGCAGTCAGCTAACTTTGAACGATACTGCAGAATATTTTCAGAATCGTCTAAAGGAAAACAGAGAAAAAGACTCATTAACTGGTAGAGTAACCTTTTCTGTACATAATGATAATTTTCGGGTTTTTTGCCAAAAAGGGGACATGCCAATAAATCTTTGTTCTACTGGAGAGCAAAAGCTATTACTGCTTTCTATCATCTTATCTAGTGTAAAAGCAAGGTGTATTCATTACAATAAAGCACCTCTTCTTCTGCTTGACGATATAATGTCGCATCTGGATAAAGATTACAGAAAGGTGTTAATGGAGGAGGTGTTAAGTATTAAATGTCAAACTTGGATAACCGATGTAAATCAAGATAATTTCAATAACTATCTTTGCTCTTTCAAGTTTTTTGAATTATCAAGTAAATAAATTTCAAGCGTGCTGTCATACATCAAGCTCATATTCGGTATGTAAATCTCTAATTAAAGCTTCAGCGTGTTTTTTTTGAACAACTATACTGATCTTGATTTCGGACATTGTGACAGCAAGTATTTCTATCTTTTTTTCGCTTAAAACCTTGAGTGTGCGGTACATCACTTCAGTGTTAGACATAACACCAATACCAATTATTGAAATTTTAGCTATATTATTGTTTACGACATAATTTTCATTTTTGTTCAATAACTTTGTCATTAAATCAACATCAAATTTAGAAATCAAAAAGCTTGACCCATGTATCATGTCAACTTTAACGTTTGCTCCTGCTATATCTCTTAAAGTAGAGAGAGTATTTGCAAAGTTAGTAAAAGTTACAAGAGCTTCGTGAGTACTATAAGTTATTCCAGTAATTAAGTATCTTTCCAGTACATCTTTTTCGTGTAGTACTGTAGTGCCTTCTACTTCCTCAAAAGTGGATAACACTTGCACCTTAATATTATGCTTCATTGCAAGTTGTACTGAACGATTATGCAATATTTTAGCACCAGATGACGACATCTCCAATATTTCATTGTAAGAGATAGATTTAAGCTTGCGTGCCCTTGGAACAATTTTTGGGTCTGCTGTATATATTCCGTCAATATCAGTAAAAATTTCACAAGTCCTAATACCAAAGACTACAGCAAAGGCAATTGCTGAGATGTCAGATCCTCCTCTACCAAAAGTAGTGATTCTATCATCGTATATACCCTGAAAACCAGCAATGATTGCAGCAGTATAACCCTCAGCAAAAGATCTTTTTACATGGTCAATTTTTATCTTTTTTATTTTAGACTCAGAATAAAAATTATCCGTTAGAATTGGTAACTGCCAGGCGAGCCATGATTTAGCATTAACTCCAACAGACAGAAGAGTGATAGCTAATAACCCGCAAGAGATTTGTTCTCCTGCTGAAAGCAGGACATCATACTCTGATAACTCTTGTCTACAATTTAAATTTGAAATTTGCCTGGCTTGAAAAGCCATTTGGTCAGTGAATCCTGCAGCAGCAGATACAACAGCAATTACATTATAACCTTTTTCAATATCGTTTTTTATTAGATTTGCAACTCGATTTAAGTCAGTTAGCGAAGTACCACCAAATTTTTTTATTATTATTTTGTTCATAGTTACAATAAGGTCAATTTCACCTTTCTAGAGAGTATAGTTGCTTAATTAAATGTGTTTTTCTGGTCACTAATTAAAGTGATAGAGGATTATTCATCTTTATCACTACCAAGGTCTTTTAACATACTGTAGTTGCCTTTTCTGAATTTACCTTTTAAAGATGTAACTCCGCTTTCGCTAATACCACTTAAACTTAATGCTGCTCCACCTAGCTGCAATCCAATTTCAGACGTTTCGGGAATAACTTTACTAGCCCCTAGATCTTTATAAACCTCCACATTATTCAAATCTGGTAAACGTATTATAATATTTACATGCGGGAAGTTTGTTGCAACTAGAGAAACTATTTTCTTTATAGTGACTTCGTTCTTTATTGAAACCACAAGAGCTTGAGCTCTTTCTATTCCTACTGATTTTAAAATTTCATATCTTGTAGCATCTCCAAGATATATAGGGAAACTGTCATTTTTTCCTTCTTTCACTATTTTTGATTGAATATCTACAACAACATAACTTAAATGCTCTGCAGTAAGCATTTTCGTTACCATATATCCCACTCTACCAAACCCGGCAACTATTACGTGGTTATAAAGATCATGTGTGTCTGTTTCGATTGCTTCATCGTCTAGTATTATTTTTTCAGTGCTAAATGAATTTGCTATCCAGTCTCCTATTCCCGATAAAAGAGGAGTAAAAGCCATAGTTACTGTAGTTACCATCATAAGCACTTGAGCGATTTCACTTGATAGTACATCTAATTCATCTGCTAAACGGAATAAAATAAATGCAAATTCACCGCCTTGTGCAAGCAGTAATCCAGCTTGTATTGCAGGTGCACTTCTAAATCCAAAAAATCTACACAATGTATATATAATGGACGTCTTTAAAACGATAAGGATAATTGATAATAAAGTAACGAGTGGTAACTTATTGAGTAAAAGGTCAATATCAATAGACATGCCAACAGTCATAAAGAATAAACCAAGAAATAAGTCTTTAAATGGCAATACTGCATGTTCTACCGAATTCCTGTGTTCTGTTTCTGCAACTAGTAACCCAGCAACAAATGCGCCTAATGCCATTGATAAATGAAATTGTTCAGTAATAAATGCTGATCCTAATATTATCAGAAGTGTTGTTGATATAAAGATTTCATTACTCTCCATTTTGGCAATAACCGCAAACAATGGCCTCAGTAATAACCTACCAGTTACAAATATCAACACCAATGCAATAGCTGCTTGCACTAATGAGCCTGCCAACGAGCTTATTAAGCTGTGTTCAGAATTGCCAGTAAGCAGGGGCACTAGTACTATTAGAGGTACCACTGCAAAGTCCTGCATTAGTAGCACTGCTATTGACAATCTACCAACTTGGCTTGCTTGAGAACCCTTTTCTTGCAGAACCTGCAACACTATTGCTGTTGAGGATAGTGCAAGTCCACCACCGATAACTGCTGCCATGTTTGTATTTACTC
>JBAPLS010000009.1:0-1420 GCA_037083765.1 Candidatus Dasytiphilus stammeri | reverse complement strand
CCAAAGGCAAGAGCAATGCACCATATTGCTATCATGGTAACTATAACTTGAAGGGAACCAAACCCAAACACATGCCTACGCATAGCGATAAGGCGTTCAAATGTCAATTCAAGACCTATAATGAACAATAGGAAAACTACGCCAAACTCTGCAAAGTTATCCATTACTTCAACTGAATTTATCAGATTAAACCCATGAGAACCAATCAACGCACCTGCAACAAAGTAACCAAGTACTGGGCTAATATTCATTTTCCAAAACGCTATGACTATAAACACAGCAGCAGAGAGTAAAATTATAATATCAAACAAATGCTGAGAGCCGCTGTGCATAATATTCAACCTGTAGAATTAGACCATTTTATTGAACAACCAATGCTTGATTTTTGGTCAACTGGAGGATTGCTAGTTTCTGCAATAAATTTCATGGCTTGAAATAAATCACTACTTCCTACTTCGTAATTTTGAACTTTCTCTTTTTTTGTGTTGTTAAAACGCCCGCGATAGCAGAGGGCTAGTTTGGAATTAAAGCCAAAAAAATCAGGGGTACAAACAGCACCATACTCTTTAGCTACTTCTTGGTTATTGTCAATCAAATATGGAAATGTAAACTTATTTTCCTTGGCAAAATTAATCATGTTTTCAAAGGAGTCTTCTGGGTACTCATTTACATCATTTGGCATGATTGCAACGGTGTTTACCTGATAATCTTTTTTTAACAAATTAACATCGCTTACTAGATTGCTAATAATTGATTGAACGTAAGGACAGTGATTGCATATAAACATTACAATGAGACCATTTTCCCCATAGCAGTCACTTAATGTATAATATTTGTTATCCACTCCCAGGAGATTGAAGTTCTTTGCAGTAAAGTCTAAATCTATCTTAGGAGTGTCTAGCGTAACCATAGCTCATAGAGAATTGTATACTATAATTTATGATCTTATTGCTTAAATGTCAAATGGTTTCTATGTAAACTGTTTGCATTTAGCATTGTAATTATAAAATTTATGTTCATAACCTTCGAAGGAATAGATGGTTCTGGTAAAACAACACAGTCTGAGTTACTTGCAAATTATTTCAAGCAAATTCACGGTGAAAATAATGTCGTATTGACTAGAGAACCAGGTGGTACTGATTTTGCAGAAAAAATAAGAGGATTACTACTTAAGGATAATATTGATCCTATTTCTGAACTCTTGCTGCTTATCTCGATGAGGCACGAACATATGAAAAAATTAATATTACCAGCTCTTTTAGAAGGGAAAATAGTGATTTGTGATCGGTTTATTGACTCAACTATTGCGTATCAAGGGTATGGACTAGGTGTTGACTTGAGTCTAATAAGAGACTTACACAAATTAGTGGAAATTAAATATCCAGATATCACATTTATTTTAGATATTGATGTTCAAGTT
>JBAPLS010000008.1:0-23136 GCA_037083765.1 Candidatus Dasytiphilus stammeri | reverse complement strand
TTTTGATGTTCAGTTGCTTGGTGGAATAGTTTTAAATAATGGGTGTATTGCGGAAATGCGAACGGGTGAAGGAAAAACATTTACAGCCACTCTGCCAGCTTATTTAAATGCTCTCCCTGGCAAAGGAGTACATATTGTAACAGTGAATGATTATTTAGCACAAAGAGATGCTGATACTAATCGTCCTCTATTTGAATTTCTAGGAATCACTATAGGACTTAACTTACCGGGAATGAACACAGCAGAAAAACAGGCCGCTTACGAGGCAGATATTACTTATGGTACGAATAATGAATATGGTTTTGATTACTTACGGGATAATATGTCGTTTAGTACTAAAAATCAGGTCCAGAGACTACTGTCCTATGCTTTAGTAGATGAAGTCGATTCAATCCTAATTGATGAAGCTCGAACACCTTTAATTATTTCTGGTCCGCTGGAAAATAATCGCTCGGATCTATATATACAAGTTAATAATTTAATTCCCTACTTAATCCAACAAGAAAAAGAAGATTCTGATTCTTATCAAGGACAAGGTCATTTTTCGGTAGATGAAAAAACTAGACAGGTCTATTTAACAGAACGGGGACTAATTTTAATAGAAGAACTTTTAGTGAGGGAAGGACTAATGAAAATAGAAGAGTCACTTTATTCACCCTCCAATATAATATTAATGCAGCATGTAACGGCGGCTCTCCGTGCACATACATTATTTATTCGCAATAGAGATTATCTTGTGAAAGATAAAGAGGTAGTAATTGTAGATGAACATACGGGACGGACTATGTCCGGTCGTCGTTGGTCCGAAGGTTTACACCAAGCGATAGAAGCTAAAGAAAAAGTAGAAATTAAAAATGAAAATCAAACTATGGCATCTATTACTTTTCAGAATTACTTTCGATTATATACTAAATTATCGGGTATGACTGGTACTGCTGATACAGAAGCCTTTGAATTTCGTTCTATTTATCAATTAGATACCATTGTTATTCCTCCTAACAGGAAGATGATACGTAAAGATTTACCTGATCTGGTATATCTAAGTGAAAAAGAAAAGATTGAAGCAATAATTCAGGATCTGAAATCTCGAATTACTCAAGGTCAACCAGTGTTGGTAGGAACTATTTCTATTGAAAAATCAGAGACTCTCTCTAGAGCTCTTAGTAGAGCGGGTATAAAACATAAGGTATTAAACGCTAAATTTCATGCTCATGAAGCTGAGATAATTGCACAAGCAGGACAACCTGGGTCAGTAACTATAGCTACTAATATGGCCGGTCGCGGCACAGATATTGTTCTAGGAGGGAGTTTACAATCTGAAATTAGTAGGATAAAAAATTCTAATCCAGCTAAAATTAATATTATTAAGCAAGCTTGGCAAGAACGCCATAATGCAGTTGTAGAAGCAGGCGGCCTACATATTATAGGCACTGAACGTCATGAGTCGCGGAGAATTGACAATCAGCTCAGAGGTCGTGCAGGCAGACAGGGAGATCCTGGATCTTCCCGATTTTACCTCTCTATGGAAGATAGCTTAATGCGAATTTTTGCTTCCGATCGTCTAGTAGGAATAATGCGAAAATTAGGAATTAAATCGGGTGATGCTATAGAACATCCTTGGGTAACTAAAGCTATTGCTCATGCTCAGTGTAAAGTAGAAGGTCGAAATTTTGAGTTGCGTAAACAGGTATTAGAATACGATAATGTGGATAACGATCAAAGACAAGTAATTTATGCGCAGCGTAATGAGTTACTGGTCAACCCGGCAATAAGTATTACGATAGACCGTATATTTGAAGATGTGTTCAGAGCAATTATTAACAGCCATATTCCTCCATCTTTAAAAGAAATCAGTAATCTTCCGGACTTAGAAGATCTACTTAAGAGAGATTTTAATCTCGATTGTCCTCTCACTGAATGGATTAAAAAGGATGCTAAAATTAGCGGTGCTGAAATCAGTGAAAAAATTCTTTGTCATGCCAAGCAAATATATGACAATAAAAAATTAATAGTTAGCACAGAAACGATGTGTAATTTAGAAAAAAATATAATGTTACAAACATTAGATACTCTCTGGAAAGAACATCTAGCTGCTATGGATTATCTACGTCAAGGCATTCATTTACGAGGTTATGCGCAAAAAGATCCGACGCAAGAATATAAACGGGAATCATTTGCTATGTTTGCTACTTTACTAGAAACCATGAAATATGAGGTAGTCAGTAGACTTTATAAAATGAACTTTAATCACTTAGAACCTTTTTCTGAAACAATATCCTTATCACTTTTTTCGGCTGCTTCAGCAGAACAAAGTGAGAATATTGCTCCAATCAAAACAATAGGCCCTAATCAACTCTGTCCTTGTGGTTCACAGAAAAAATATAAAAAATGTCACGGTCGAAAATTTTATTTTGCGAGGTAGAAATCACCAATATTGTTTTATTCTAGCAACCAGTTTTCTAAATCACTATTTTTACATCGTTTACTACAAAACGGACGAAAAGTTTCCTTTGGTTCCCAAAAAATTTTTTTACCACAGCGGGGACATTCTACTTTGATATTATTGATGATAAATTTCTCTCCTGATTATTTCATTTTTTGATAATTGTTTTATAAAAATTTATTTAACATCATGTATGTTGGAGTATTACAGTTAGAATATTTTAGATGTTAAAATAATTTAACTTGGTAATAGATAGAAATCATAAGAAATATTTAGTATATTATGAATGTTATTCATAAAAATTTTTGGGAGGTATTAACATGAACTTCCTAATTTTATTATTGATCCGATACTTCAAAGATTATCTCAATAATGTACCTCTATATCAACGGCTTATTAGCAAGTGGAGACTAATAATTATTTGGCTCCTATAATTAATCCGCGCCGAAACCAGTGTTGACGTGCTTTGAGAAATTCACTAACTAGCATAGATTTTTTACCAGCTAGTTGTAATTTTTCTATATTTAATATTGCTTGTCCGGTAGCAATTTTTATACCGTTGTTACTAACATGTAATATTTCACCCGGTTGATATTGATAGTCCTCCAAATATGCGCACAATATGGAAGCTTTCCATACCTTAATATATTTGCCATTAATAATAAAATAGCATCCTGGCCATGGATTAAAAGCTCTAATACGACGTTCTATTTCACAAGCAGATAGTTTCCAGTCTATATATGCTTCTTCTTTAGCAATTTTTCTGGCATAAGTTGCCCTTAGTTCAATTTGCTTTTTTGGAGATATAGTATTGTGGACGTACTGTTCTAAGGTCGATAATATCCCTCTTGTACCCAGACAAGATAACTTCTTTAAAAGGGTGGCAGTAGTATCGAGAGAATCAATGGGACAATAAATTTGATTCAGAATATCTCCACTATCAATTTTATCCTTCATTTGTATAATAGTGACTCCCGTAGAGGGGTCTCCCGCTAAAATAGCTTGCTGTATTGGTGAAGAGCCGCGCCATCGCGGTAAAAGAGAACAGTGCAGGTTTATAGCCCCAAAACGAGTAATCTTCAGTAGATTATTAGGTAATTTTGTACCATAAGCTACTACTACCATAATATCAGCATTAAGTGCAGAAAGTTGTTGGAGCAATGTTTCCTGATTAATATTCTGAGGCTGAAAAATAGCAATATTATGTTTAAGTGCTATTTTTTTTACGGGATTACAAGTGACTTGTTGACCTCGCCCTACCGCTCTATCGGGTTGGGTTAAAACTCCTACCACCATATGTTTAGAGAGAAGAACAGATAGCTGACTAGCCGCAAACTCTGGAGTACCTGCAAAAATCACTTTCACAAGATTAGACATCTAAATTCTAGATAATTGTTTAAATATTCTCTTTATTTTTTCATAAACAAGTCATTTTTTTTTAATTGATTAAAAATTTTCTTCTGCTCCATTGGAGACAGGTAATCAATAAATATCTTTCCTAAAAGATGATCCATTTCATGTTGAATACAAATAGCTAATAAATTATTTGCTTTTATCATACAAGGCTCTCCTGTGATACTTAAACTACTAATAGTCACCTTTTTAGCCCGAGGGATAAAAGCCTTCTGTTCAGGAATAGACAAACATCCTTCTTCAATACTAATCTCCCCTTCTTTTTCTAACAATACGGGATTAATAAGGACTAAAGGTTTATTTTTTTTTTCAGATATATCAATAACAATAATTTGTTGATGAATATCAACTTGTGTAGCAGCTAAACCTATCCCATTTTCTGTGTACATAAGATTCAACATATTTTCCGCAATTCGCAGGATCTCTTGATTTATTTTTATTACGCGCCGTGCAATTGTTCGCAGTCGCTGATCCGGATAAATTAATAACCGCAGAGGGGCCATAAAATTAGTCTCTTAGTAACGAAAATATGAAATTATTATCGATAATGATATCACATCTAAGATACTTAGTATATCATTACTAATGATTAATATCTCCGGACCGCAAAAAGAGAACAAAATCATGAGCCAATATAAATTTCTCACGTTTTTTTTGAAAAATCTATACGAAGAAAAAATTATAGCTTACCCTACAGAAGGAGTTTTTGGTTTAGGTTGTGATCCAGATAGCAAAAAAGCTGTTATGAGCCTGCAGACTTTAAAAAAACGATCTTTATCAAAGGGTTTTATATTGGTAGCAGCGGATTACCAACAATTAACACCTTATATTGAAAGTGAAAAATTATCTTATAAGCAGCGAGCACAACTATATTCACATAATTCTGAACCCTTCACATGGATAGTGCCAGCTAGGATTCAGACTCCATCTTGGCTTACGGGATCATTGAATTCAGTAGCTATACGTATTAGTAAGCATGAAGCAATTATCCAATTATGCAAAGCTTTTAAAAAACCATTAGTCTCTACTAGTGCTAATGTATCAGGTAGTCCTCCTTGTCGTTCTCTAGAAGAGATAAGATCTCAATTTGGATATGAATTACCAGTATATCCTGGTAATATTGGAGAACTACAGCATCCTACCGAAATTAGGGATTTATTTTCGGGCAAAATTATTCGTAGTGGTGATAATGTTTAATAATTATGATTATTCTTTTGCGATTTTTGGCTATCCCATAAAACATAGTCAATCCCCGCGTATTTATCAGTTGTTTGCTAATCAACTTCACATTTCCTCTCACATTTATGGAAAAATTCAGACAACTAGAGAATGTTTTGCAGAGAGATTAAATGAGTTTTTTTCGGGAAGTATTGCGAAAGGCGCTAATATCACTATGCCCTTTAAGCAACAAGCGTATAGTTTAGCAAATATTTTAACCGAACGTGCTTTGTTAGCTGGTTCAGTTAATACTCTTAAGAAGTTAGAAAATGATCACTTAGTCGGAGATAATACAGATGGAATTGGTTTACTTAGTGATCTAAAAAGACTCAACTTAATTCATCCTCAAGATAATATCTTGATTCTGGGGGCAGGAGGAGCAGCTTATGGTATAATTTTACCTTTATTATATTATAATTGTTCAATTATTATTACTAATCGAACTTTCATCCGAGCCCAGAACATGGCTCTAAGATTTAGATCTTACGGTAATATTACAGCAGTAGAGAGAAATAGATTGAGTGAATTACGAGTGGACTTAATAATTAATGCTACTTCTTGTAGTATGAATGGGATAATGCCTTTCTTACCAAGAAAAGTAATATCTTCTCACACCTGTTGTTATGATTTATTTTATCAAAATAACTTAACACCCTTTTTACAGTGGGGAAAGGAACAAGGAGCTAAATATTGTGCGGATGGTTTAGGTATGTTAGTAGGACAAGCCGCATATTCTTTTTTACTATGGTATGGGGTATTTCCAGAAATTTCATCAGTTATTAAAACTCTCCAGGATGAGAGGATTATCAGCCGAAGATCATAATAAATTTTCATCATGATGCACACAGAATATCTCTTCCATACTCAAGGAGGATGACTTGTTTAGGGGTGTAGTTCAATAGGCAGAACATCGGTCTCCAAAACCGGAGGTTGGGGGTTCGATTCCCTTCGCCCCTGCAATTGATTTCCGATTCCATGAAATAGTCATAAAAATTTAAACTTAAAATTATTAATAGACCATTTAAGTAATTTTTGTATTTGGGTTTGGTGAGGATTATTTTGTAGCCAGATGGCGTATAAAGGACGTGTGATGAGTGATATATGCGATATAGCTATCAATTCTGGATAAATTTTATTCCAGAAATTCGGTAAAAAAGCACAAGCATTTATGCTAGTTAATAACTTCCGTGTTAAATGTGCTGAAGATGTCATTAATACAGGTAATAACTGTATTCCAGTCCTCGTAAGATCATGATTGAAACCATCATCTCCCCACTCTAGATCTATATAATTATAATAATGATTAGGTAGTACTCCTATTGTACGGAACAATTGGAGTGATATAGTTCCTAGTTGCGTACTGACTACTTCTCCCATTTTAGGAACATCAGTAGTAATTAATATGTCTAGTTGGTGGTCCTGTAATTGTTGGATAAGGAAATTACGTGAGGCCATTCGAACATTGATATACAACGATTTTTCTTGATTGTGATCATAAATAGATTTTAACCATGCAGTTAAATAAGCTTCCCACACTGAAGCACTAGTTCCAATTGATAATTGATAATAGTGTTGAGCATATATAACGTTTTTTTTAGCGGATAACCAGAAGTTGAGCATGCTATTCGCATAAGGAACTAATCGTATACCCGCTGCAGTCAATCTAATCTTGTTACGGTTTCTGGTAAAAAGAATTACTCCTAGTTGGTTTTCTAGCTGACGAATACGAAAACTAACCGCGGATTGAGTTAAGTAAAGCAGTTCCGCTGCTTTACCAAAATGTAAAGTTCTACTTACCTCTAAAAAAGTTTTTAATAATTCGGTATTCACTATTTTCTCCAATAATAAATTTTGTATTTTTGATAAAACTTTTGAAGTGTACACTTTCTCAATCTTATCTAATACTCTACCGCGGATATTTTCTATAATTGGTATAAATATGCCTAAATAATATTAGAATGACATATCATGAATGTAGAAATTTTTTAACAAAAAAGTATTTTTTTGATAAAAAAATTATCCCCGGAAAATGTTTCCGTCATGGTAATTTTACTATTAAATAAGCTCAGATATTAGAAATATATGATAGTTGCTTCTACAAATTAGATGTGTCCAAAAGCAAATCTATCCATGTTGAAGATACAAAATTTATCGAGGGCATGGAATATGTTCTGTCAATACTTTGGCCAAATGAGTGTGGATAAAATCTCTTACCTGTATTAGGATAACTAAAAGATTTGTCTCTCCTATCGGGAGGCAAAATTGGTCGAGAAGAAGATTATTTAGATAATGATACTTAACATCAAGAACTTTAATTTTCGAAGAAAGTAGAAGTTATTATGATATATGAATGATATAATTAAATTGATAATTAGATAATTTATCTTGATTCGTAATATGATTACGACATAATTTTTTACTTAAATAGACAAGGTAAACTATGAACTTTTTATCTATAATAAGAGAATATTCTATTCCTCTATATAAAAAGAGTTAGATGGAAGTTATTAACTACTCTGACTTCTCCGAGTAGGTACCACTGTTCTCTCCTGGACTGCTGAATTATTTTGACCTGTATTCCTTTGTCTCCGGTGCTTTATCTACGAAGTAAGTATGGTATTATAAAAGTAGGTTCAATAAATAACAAACAACGATCAATCAAGAGCGAAAAATAAAATTTCACTCGTCGATAAGAAGTTATCTAAGTATTGATGGGTGAAAATTTTTATGCTAAAAAGGATACACTTGTGGAGAACAACATGAGCGATAAAATTATTTGCGTTCACGATAATAATTTTGAAGACTATGTGTTAAAGGAAGATAATAGACTCACTCTAGTAGAGTTTTGGGCAGAATGGTGTGGTCCGTGTAAAGGAATGGCCCCTATTTTAGAGGAAATAGCTGAAGAATATAAATACCAGCTCAATGTGGCAAAATTAAATGTAGATAAAAATCCTGTTACAACCCAAAAATATGGAATTCGTGGAATTCCTACTTTATTAGTTTTTAAAAATGCAAAAGTATTGGATACCAAAGTAGGAATTTTAACCCTAGGAAAACTGAAAGAATTTTTGAATCAATTTTTTATTAATGATCCGGAGTAGTCTCCTTCGGGATATTATATTGTATTACTAGTAAGAACAGTATTTGGCGAAATCTGCACATTATCCACCCAGAGATTCGTCAATTAAATTATCTAGTGATTTATATTTAATCGTAAATATTTTTAAGTTTATATATATTATTAATTATAAATATCAAAAAAATAAACTAATTAGTTAAAATTATCCGATCGATTTAAAGAACCACCATTATGAATCTTACCGAATTAAAAAATAGGCCGATCTCCGAACTAATAACTTTAGGAGAGAGTATGGGTCTAGAACATCTAGCACGTATACGTAAACAAGACATGATTTTTGCTATATTAAAACAACATTCTAAAAGTGGGGAAGATATATTTGGTGATGGGGTCCTGGAAATCTTACAGGATGGTTTTGGTTTTCTGCGATCGGTAGACAGTTCCTATCTGGCAGGTCCAGATGATATTTATGTGTCTCCGAGTCAAATTAGAAGATTTAATCTTCGAACCGGAGATACTATTGCTGGTAAAATTCGTCCTCCCAAAGATGGAGAACGATATTTCGCATTATTAAAAGTTAAGGAAGTCAATTGTGAAAAACCAGAAACTTCTCGAATGAAAATATTGTTTGAAAATTTAACTCCCTTACATGCCAATAGACGATTACGTATGGAACGCGGTAATGGTTCGACCGAAGACTTAACTGCCAGAGTATTAGATTTAGCGTCTCCTATAGGTTGTGGACAACGAGGTTTAATTGTAGCCCCGCCAAAAGCCGGAAAAACAATATTATTACAAAATATAGCCCAAAGCGTAGCTTATAATCATCCTGAATGTATTTTAATGGTCTTACTCATTGATGAACGACCTGAAGAAGTCACTGAGATGCATCGCCTAGTCAAAGGAGACGTAATGGCATCCACCTTTGATGAGCCTGCAACTAGACATGTCCAAGTAGCGGAGATGGTTATTGAAAAAGCCAAACGTTTAGTTGAACACAAAAAAGATGTTATTATTTTGCTAGATTCAATTACACGACTAGCCCGAGCTTATAATACAGTAGTACCAGCATCGGGAAAAATATTAACCGGGGGCGTAGATTCCAATGCCCTTCAGCGTCCCAAAAGATTTTTCGGAGCAGCGCGAAATGTAGAAGAAGGCGGAAGTTTAACTATCATAGCTACTGCACTTATTGATACGGGTTCCAAAATGGATGAAATTATTTATGAAGAATTTAAAGGTACTGGTAATATGGAATTACATTTAGCTAGAAAAATTGCAGAAAAAAGAGTATTTCCAGCTATTGATTATAATAGATCCGGTACTCGTAAAGAAGAATTATTAACTTCAGTGGAAGATCTTCACAAGATGTGGATCTTACGAAAAATTATACATCCTATGTCTGAAATTGAAGCAATAGAATTTATTATTAATAAACTAGCTATGACTAAAACTAATCAGGAATTTTTTAATATGATGAAACGACATTAAATAAGATCATATTAAGAAAATTAATGATTTTAAAATAGAAACTATTTTTTTTTCAAATTAATCATCGGTGGTGGAATACAAATCTCATTGCACCCGTAGCTCAGTGGGATAGAGCACTGCCCTCCGGAGGCAGAGGTCTCAGGTTCAAGTCCTGTCGGGTGCGCTCGAATGTATGTAATGGTGGCTATAGCTCAGTTGGTAGAGTCCTGGATTGTGATTCCAGTTGTCATGGGTTCAAGTCCCATTAGCCACCCCATCATGATGAGAAATAAAGCGAAGATGGCGAAATAGGTAGACGCGCTAGTTTCAGGAGCTAGTGTCTTAATTAGATGTGAGGGTTCAACTCCCTCTCTTCGCACTCCAAAAAAAGTAGTCGGCGAGTAGCGCAGTTTGGTAGCGCAACTGGTTTGGGACCAGTGGGTCGGAGGTTCAAATCCTCTCTCGCCGACCACTAAAATATAAGATTCATATTTACAGTCATTGAATAATGATGTTATAGTGATAAGATTACTATCACTAATCTATGCGATTGATAATTATCACTTAATTTAAGTAATATTTACTTGGCATTTTTTTAAAAAAAAAACTATATTTAATTATTATTAATGCAGTATAAATGAGAAAATAAGAAGAGGCAGAGAAATGTTATCTAATAGACAGAAAAAGAATGAGAATTCTATTCTCGCACAAGAAGTAATAAAAAAACGTTCGAATGTAATAATGTGGTTACTACCTCTATTAGTTATATCGTTACTCTTTCTATATTGGTATTTCCAACCCCTACATAAAAAAGCAGAAAAACAAATTTCTACAATTCCCTTACACAAATTAACCAGCGGAAAGGTAGTTAATATTACATTACCGGATGGTGTTACTATCAGTATGCAAAATGATAGTGTAGAAGCAAAATTATTAAAATTTATTCAAGATCCCGCACAAAAAATAAGCGATAAACTTTGGTTAAATTTGGATTATCTAGTTTTTGATAGGACTCAAGATGACGCAAAAATAGAGGCTAAAACACATTTACAAAATATTGCTGCTATATTAAAAGCGTATCCAAATGTAAAAATAAAAATTGGCGGCTATACTGATAGTATCGGACGAAATGAAAAAAATATAGTTTCATCACAAGCGAGAGCAGAAAGTATTAGAAAAGAATTGATTGATTTAAAGATTGCACCTGAACGAGTGTTAGCGCAAGGTTATGGTGATAAAAATCCTATAGCTTCTAATAATACAACGACAGGTATAATAAAAACTCCTGGAGTTTCAATTAATGTTCTAGAAAAGTAATAATGCTTAGATACTATTCTAACTCTTAGATTAAGAGGTTTTAATAATGAGCTATGAAAAGATAGTAACTTTGTTTGATAACTTTCAACATGCACAAGACGCTAAGATAAATCTTTTAAAAGCAGGATTTAAAAAGCATGATATAAGTTTTATTAATAAGGATCAACTTCAAGGAGGAGCTAATATTTTAGTCCATAGACATGATATTTGGAGACGTTTATTAGGTCAAAGTTTAACTGACCAAGAAGCTAAAATATATGGACAGGCAGTAAAAACTGGTGGAGTAGTTTTAACTTTACGTACTAAAGAAGAAGATACTGCTAGAGCTATCAGTATTTTGAATACTCATCCTCTAGTAGAAATGTCGGACGACACAATTTCTAACTGTAAGAATGAGGATATTCTCTCAGAAAAACAACACCGTCATTTGTCTACAGACCCAAAAACTAACGAAGAAGAGGTTTTAGAGTTAGCAGAGGAAAAATTAGAAATTGGTAAAAAAGTTGTTTATGAAGGATCTACCAGAGTCCGGAGATTTGTCACCCAACAAGATGTAGAAGTAGAAGTTCCTCTTCATGAAGAACATGCCTCTATTTTGAGACGTGCCCTTAAGAGTGGTCACTGCCAATCAGATGATAATATTGATTGGTCTGAGACAGTAATAGAAATATCAGATACTCATGAACAACCAGTTATAAATAAAAAAGCTAATGTTGTTGAAGAGGTAATAGTGCGAAAGGAAGGTAAAGATCGAGTAGAAAAGATTCGGGATACCTTACGAAAGCAAGAAATAGAAGTCAAGCATAATGGTAAATGTCCGAAATAACAGCTTTAACTTCTCATTATAAGAAAAACATTTTCTTTTTTTTAATTAAAAATGCGGACTTTCCTGGTCCGCATTTTTTCCCTTCCTAATACAACAGTTCAGTTTTCATTTTGCTAGGTAGTGCATAAGCTTTGTGGCTCACAAGTAATGGAGGCATAATGAAATTTACTAAAATGCATAGTTTTGGTAACGATTTTATGATTGTAGAATCAATAACACAAAATATAACCGTTTCATATTCACTTATTCGGAGGATGGCGGATCGAAGACAAGGAATAGGATTTGATCAATTTTTACTAGTTGAAACACCTAAAAAGGATCATAGTGATTTCCACTATCGTATTTTTAATTGTGATGGTAACGAAGTCACACAATGTATAAATGGAGCATGCTGTTTAGCTAAGTTTGTTAATTTAACAGGTTTAACTAATAAACAAAAACTTATAGTTAGTACTATAAAAGGCAAGTTATTTCTCTTAATAGAAGATAATAAACAAATATGTGTAAAAATGAACGAACCAAATTTTGCGCCCGACAGAATTCCATTTTTAGCAGATACTATTGATAATAAATATCCCATAGTAGTAGGCAATGATACTATTATGTGTAGTGTAGTATCTATAGGAAATCCGCATTGTGTCATTACAGTAGATAATATTAAAAATGCTCCAGTGCAAAAATTAGGTGGTTTACTTGAAAAAAATCCTTTATTTCCAGAGTCTGTGAATGTTAGTTTTATGGAAGTGATCAATCAACAACATATTAGGCTACGTGTTTTTGAGATAGGGGTAGGAGAAACTCCTGCTTGTGGTAGTGGTGCTTGTGCATCGGTGGCAGTAGGAGTAAAAAGTGGTGTTTTAAATAATGAATAATAGGTCCAAGTAGATTTACCTGGTGGTAGTCTGCAGATTAGCTGGCTAGGACAGGGGAAGTCATTATTTATGACAGGATCTGCAACACACGTATATGATGGAATAATTTCTGATCTTCAATAAATTCCTTTGTACAAAAAAAATGGAATGTCCTGAGATTTTAAAATCTTTAAATAATCAACAACGGAAAGCTGTTACTACTACACACCAAAATTTACTGGTTCTAGCAGGAGCGGGAAGTGGTAAAACTAGGGTATTAGTGCATCGTATTGCTTGGTTAGTAAAAGTACAGCATTGCTCCCCACTTTCTATTATGACAGTAACTTTTAATACTCAAGCTGCTGATGAATTATGTCATCGTACTGAAAAAATCCTCGGTTTAAAAATGAAAGGAATGTGGATAGGTACTTTTCATAGTTTAGCATATCGATTCTTACGGAATCATTATTTCGCTGCAAAATTACCATCTAATTTTAGGATTATAGATCAAGCAGAGCAACTACGATTAATAAAAAAAATAATTATTAAATATTTTCCTCAAATACGAGAAGCACAACATGCGATGTCCTATATAAATAGGAGAAAAAATGAAGGATTTAGACCTGATCCCCCCACTGACAGGAGTGAAATTCAGCATCGAAAAGAAAATTTATTCCATATTTATAAAATATATCAAAGGATATGTGATAGAGGTGGAATGGTAGATTTTTCAGAGTTATTATTGCGTGTTAAGGAAATGTGGTTAGATAACCCATCTATTCTGCAGCAATACCGAGCAAGATTTAATCACATCTTAGTTGATGAGTTTCAGGATACCAATAATATTCAATACGAACTTATTCAGTTGCTATCTAATAATCATAATAATATTATGATAGTAGGAGATGATGATCAATCAATTTATAGTTGGAGAGATGCTAAGACGAAAAACATCCAGCAATTTCTTACAGATTTTATTGGAGTCAAAATTATTAGACTAGAACAAAATTATCGATCTTCAAATCATATTCTAACAGCTGCTAATGCACTTATTGATCATAATATAGAACGGCTAGGAAAAAAACTCTGGACTAAGAAGAGTGATGGAGAACGCATAACTCTTTATAAAGCTTATAACGAGTTAGATGAAGCACAATTCGTGGTAAATCGGATAAAATCCTGGCACAAAAAAGGCGGAAACCTAAAACAATGTGCTATTCTTTATCGTAGTAAAGCACAGTCTAAAGTTATAGAAGATGAATTATGGAAATCTCATGTCCGATATTATATTTCGGGAAGAATCAATTTTTTTGATAGACAAGAAATTCAAGATGTGTTGGCTTACCTTAGACTTATAGTGAATCATAATGATGATCTAGCCTTTGAGCGTATTTTTAATAAACCACCTAGAGGATTAGGAAACAACACTTTCCAGGAAGTACGAAAAATTTCTACTAATAACAATATTTCTTTGTGGGATTCAGCGTGTATATTAGTCAAAATACCATTTTTTTCAAAAAAAATTCGGGATGCTTTACGGTGTTTTACTTTTCTGATCGCACAATTAAAACAAAATATTGCAGAGATGTGTCTCTATTTACAAGTGGATTATGTGATCAAAAATTCTGGATTATGTACTTGGTACCA
Source organism: Candidatus Dasytiphilus stammeri (assembly GCA_037083765.1). Lineage (GTDB taxonomy): Bacteria > Pseudomonadota > Gammaproteobacteria > Enterobacterales > Enterobacteriaceae > Dasytiphilus > Dasytiphilus stammeri_B. The sequence continues at coordinate 8,869 of JBAPLS010000008.1, read as the reverse complement.
ACTAAAAACAAAGTTTTCTGAAGATCCACAATCCACAAGAATGCGAATTAAAAATCTTAAGAAGTTGGTAACTATTTCCCGACAATACAGTAATGATCAAGATAAAGAAGGAACTTGTATTTTGCGTTCTCCACTAGAATCTTTTCTTTATCATGCTAGTATAGAAAATTTAAGTATTGCGAATAATAATATTCCATCCGAATATGTTGATGCCGTACAAATGATGTCAATGCACTCTGCTAAAGGATTAGAATTTCCAATGGTCTTTTTGGTAGGAATGGAAGAAGGTTGGTGTCCCACTCATTATTCTATTGATAATAGAGTTCTTATGCAAGAAGAGCGTCGCCTCGCTTATGTTGCAATTACAAGAGCAATGAAAAAGTTGATAGTTAGTTGGGCTCAAAAGCGTCGTCTTTATGGCAAAGAGCTTTATTATAAGCGCTCTCGTTTTATTAATGAGATACCACCACTATGTATTGATTCTTTATCTTATCCTAGATAAGATTTTCCTCTTGTTTTATAGCGCGTAGTTGGGAAAGGAAAAAGAGTGAGAAACAATTCTGTCCCGATTCTTGGGATATAAATATAAAGATAATAATGTCTCCCTTCAATGGACCAATATTTTTTTATGAATTTTATTAAAAATAATATTGATTTCTAAGTTATTAGAAATTAAAGAATATCAAATAAATTATGTTATTTACACCCATTGAATTGATTATTGAGAGTTATTCCTATGATAAGCGCATACAAAATAATTGATAACCGATTGAAACGTCTAGAGCTCGATCTCAACAATTATAATGATGATTTGGAAGATTCTATTTGGTTAGATTTAATTGAACCAGAAGTGAGAGAAAGAGAACGAATCCAAAAAATACTGGGACAAAGTTTAGCAACTCGTCCGGAGTTAAGAGATATAGAAGCTTCAGCTCGTTTTTTTGAAGATAGAGATGGTTTACATATCCACTCATTCTTTTTTTATGAAGATTTTAAAGAACATGCCGGAAATGTCACAGTGGCCTTTACTATCCGGGATGGAAGATTATATACATTAAGAGAAAGAGAATTACCCACTTTTAGACTTTATCGGATCCGTTCTCGCAGTCAGGTTTTACTAGAAGGTAACGCTTTTGAGTTAATGTTAGATTTATTTGAAACTAAAATAGAACAATTAGCGGATGAAATAGAGACAATTTATAGTGAATTAGAACAATTAAGTCGTATTATTATGAGAGGTAATTGCGATGAGGAAAGTGATGAAGCGTTATCTTTATTAGCAGGATTGGAAGATATTGTATGGAAGGTGCGGCTCTGTTTAATGGATACTCAGCGAGCACTTAATTTTTTAGCTCGTAAAAATAGATTACCTCTTAAACAAATCGAACAAAGTCGTGAAATTTTGCGAGATATTGAATCTTTATTACCTCATAATGAATCTTTACTCCAAAAAGTAAATTTTTTACTACAAGCCGCGATGGGATTTATTAATATTGAGCAAAATAGAATTATAAAAATATTTTCAGTAGTATCGGTAATATTTCTTCCTCCTACCCTAGTAGCTTCAAGTTATGGTATGAATTTTGACTACATGCCAGAAATAAAATGGATGTGGGGTTATCCAACAGCTATTCTATTAATGTTTCTGACTGGTGCAGCACCTTACGCCTATTTCAAATATAGAAAATGGCTTTAATTAAAAACCCTGACTTTTTGTTATCAGATCATCAACAAATAAGAAAATTGAATTTTCTTAGAGAGGATGGCAGATGATGTAATTAGTACTGACTCCATAATATGGAAAGAGATGATTATTTATATAATTTGAAAGGAAATGTGTTTTTAATTACAAAAAATAATATTTTTATTTAGTTATGATTAGAGTACTACCTCTAAGCTTAGCTCTAATTTGTCTAATCAATACTTATTGGACTCCTAACTAAGTAGGATCAAGTTACTTTTAAGTCTAAATTATAAAACAATGTTCTTGCGATCTGACGGAGGATCGAGAACAACATTTCTCTTATGTCAAGATGTTCAATCCTTAACAAAATATAAAAATTTTTGTTAGTAAATATAACCAAAATCTTTACTAAGATAAAATCTATAATTATTATAACTTTCAGATTGATTATTATTACATGTTTCTTCTCTAACTTCTTATAAAGATTAACAAGATAGAAAAATAAAAAAAAAGTCTTTCTATTTTTTTAATTTCTCAGTAGAAATAAATGGATTACCAATCCTGTAATCATTTATTTAATCTATTTCACCACAGAAAAAAATTGATTTCTTTTCATTATTAATCGTTAAGAACGCAATCATTATATATTTAACATAATAAAAAAATTATAGAATATTGACATGCTATTCAACTACAAATAAGCAGAGAATTCTTATCTGGGACAGGATCAAAAATAACTAAAGTCAAGAGTGACATTGATAAGAAAAATTCTCCATTCTACGTTAGAATGGCCGCGAATTTGATGACATAGAGAATTAAAAAATAATCTGAGAACTACTGGAAGTGTAAATTTACTATCCCGAATTAATGAAAATTATCAGTACTTTATTTATTCATCCCTGGAAAATGCAAAAATGAAGGGATTACTTTAATTCCAGTAGGATATTTTTCGTGGTACGATTATTTACGAACTATCATTTGAGGAGTGAATATTACCTTAATACATCAAACCTTGGGAGATTAATACTTTATTTCGTTCGGATAGCTCAGGAAAATAACGTTCCAGGTAAAAATATACCCGAGTATCCAGAAATAAGTAAGGGTTAAATACTAATTATCATTATATCGGTCCATAGTTAAGAAAGAAACAAAGTGTTAAAAGAAGCTTAACTGTATCCAGTGTAAGATAAGAAATTAAAATTCACAAGAGTGAATTTTAAGAGAAGATGAATCCTCTTAGAGGATAAGATATAGACGTTATTACTATTAAAAAACCATGACGCGCTCAAATATGGATTTCGTAAAATTTTCTCACTTTTTAAATGAAATTGCTCCGGTTATTTATGCTTTTCATCCTCCGAATGTCCCCTCTAGAGAGGAAATAGCATCTTTATTATGTCAATCTTCTTCTTGTATTCCCGTGAATAGATTATGGGTTCAGCCTGCTCGCGTATTAAAAATTCGGAGGTGAAAATAAATTCAATGATCCTTAGGTAAGGAAGTAAAAGGTACCCAATGTTTCCGTAAGAAGTGGGAGTAATAGTCAAAGGATAATAACAACATAATATTATATTTATTAATGAATAGCAAATTAGTTATTAAAGTCCCTGCTGATTGACCTGCAGTAAAAATATTGCGGCGTAATGAGAACATTTTTATATTGTCCTCTCAAGGTAACCTGATTCCTGAAATATGAGCATCATTAAAAATTTTTTTCTTAAATATGATGCCTAAAAAGATCGCACCAGAAAATTAATTTTTTTTTCGTTAATAGCTAATACATCATTAATAATTGAAGTAAAATTACTGCGGATTGATAATTATGAAACACATACTACTGCAGTAGGTTATCTTAATAAATTTTATTATGATTTTGATAATATTCGCACTCCACTCTTTGATCCACTTATTATTACGGCTGTACCCTTAGTATTATTGGATTTCTTAGATGTTGTAACTTACTGGAAGCAAATAAAAGCCATATTTACATAGTCCCAAAAGATGTTAAATCTACGATTTGGGTATATTGGTCTGCGACAGTATTCATTTTAAAATATTTTATATGCGATCCACGAAATTATCCTAATTTTGGGCGATTATTAAATTCAAATGCTTTATTAACTCGAGGGTGGGATGAGAATTTTATATGTGCCATTCACGATATACATCTTTTTCAGTAATTTTAGTTCGTCACCACTATCCGGATTTAGATTTATTATTCCTTTCTAAGGCATCAGGAGCTTATTTTTGCTATATGCATAGACATTAGCCAATGAATATCTACGTGATTGGCATGTTATGTTGGACTCAAAATCCTGTGCCACTATTTGTTATAATGAATCATTATTGTCCCAAGTAAATGAGCGCAGTCATAGTTATTTGATAATTAGCTTTATTATGTCTCTTGTTAAGAGATTGATTTTAATTGATTCAGTTAATGTGATATTTTTCTCTTATTTGCACTTGCTCTTTGTTCAGATATCATCGTAAGTTAATAACTTGTTTGACGTTCAATCGATGTTGAATAAATTTAATCCAATTATAATTTGTCAAATGAGAAAAAATTACGAGTATAATCTCTTAACCATTTATGTGCTGGAGAATTATCATTTCTAGGATGCCAAGCTTGTACTAAACAAACTTGGGGAAGTAAAATGTCGGGTTCAAAAGCAGCAATTTCAATGCTGAGTCTTGTCAAGATATCTAAAAAAAAGATAGGCACCACTGCGAGAGAATTGGTTTGGATGACGGTTTCAATAGTAGCTAAATAGCTAGGACTAATACCTATAACTTTCCGATGGTATCCATGAGCAAGAAAAATATCATCTACATCTGCATTTAATTTTCCTTTAGAAGTAATAAAATAATAATTAATGATATTTTCAATTTTTTTACTTTGATTAATAATTTTATGTTTTTTATTGGCAATAATTAAGCACTTTTCCCGATATACTGTTCTAATTTTTATTTCGGGACTTAGTGGTCTCGGTTCCCCAATATATAAGTCCACGTTCTCTTTACGTAAAAAATCCTCTGGCATATTATCATATTTAAACTCAATTAATATATTGGGTTCATCTTCATGGATTTTCTTCATAAAATTAAAGCTCAGTATTGACATAACCAGATCATTAGAAGCGATAGTAAATAAGAGTGATTGGTCTCCGACCGGAAATGCTACATGTTGATTTAAGACACTTTGAATATTATGAATTATATTTCTTATCTGAGGCTTCAGCTGCATAGCTAGAGGAGTTAACATTAATTGAGATCCAGAACGTACTAAAATTTGATCGTTAAAAGTCTCACGAATTTTATTTAAAGATTTACTTATAGCAGGCGGGGTAACATTTAATTTTTGTGCCGTCTGACTTACACTGCATTCAGCTAATAACATATCTAAGACAATCAATAAATTTAAATCAGTACGGTGCACAATAAAATCTCCCCGAGAGTAACCAAATTTTTATTTTTAATAAAAAAGCTAGGAGTCTTACATTTTTCTCAACTTTTCATTTCATGAAAATTTAAGTTAACATATTTTTATATTAAAAGTCATTAGAATTAAGGCTTAAATATATTCACGCAATAATGCGGATTATCATAAAATATTTAATAATAGAGAGCGACAGGATAGGCTTTTCATTGTGCTGACATGTTCACACCTAATGGTTGTCATCTTTGATTTTATCCCTGATAAGAAGAGTATTTGGATGACCAATTTTAATATTTATCTTACTTCTTACCACAGTAATTTTGACCATTTATGCTGGATTATTACTTTCTTGATGCATCCTCAGTAAATGAAGATGAAGGTAATTGAAGAATGTGCAAATATGGTAGGATCGAAAATTCTATTTTGGTAAATACGCAATAAGAAAAAATAATCTTTCTTTTTGACATCTAAAAATAGATATGATAATATTGTCTCAATGTATTTCTGGAAAAGACTTGAATAAGTCAGTAGCAAATTACCTTGGACAATAGATAATACTTTGCTTAGTAACTTACTAGTCTTATGTAAAAGAAGTTGAGATTATGAAAGTTATGAAAACTAGTGGTGATAAAATTTAATCTGATTTTTATTCAAGATCAAATTATCTCTTGTTCAGAAGAGATCTTTTATAAAGATACTATTATCTCTTTTTACAAAGGGTTGAATACTATATATTTTTCCCCATATAAAAAAGAATCAAATATAATATGATTTTTAGATCAACCATCTTTTTTTTCTTTCAAGGATAGGAGCTTATTCCTTCATGACAACCATAGTTAGTGTAAGACGAAAGGACCAAGTGGTGCTTGGGGGAGATGGTCAAGTCACACTAGGTCCAACTATAATGAAAGGAAATGCAAAGAAAGTACGTCGTCTTTATAATGATCGAGTGCTAGCGGGTTTTGCAGGAGGGACGGCCGATGCTTTTACATTATTCGAACGTTTTGAAAGAAAATTGGTAATTTCTCAGGGGCATTTAGTAAAAGCTGCTGTAGAATTAGCAAAAGACTGGCGAACAGATCGAATTTTACGCAGGCTAGAAGCCCTATTAGCAGTTGCGGATGAAACGTCCTCTTTAATTATTACCGGCAATGGAGATGTAATTCAGCCTGAAAAAGATCTCATAGCGATAGGATCTGGTGGACCTTATGCTCAAGCGGCTGCTCTAGCTATGTTAGAGACTACTAAAATGAATGCGCGTAAGATTACCGAAAAAGCTTTAATTATTGCCGGCGATATTTGTATTTATACCAACAAAAATTTTACTATTGAAGAATTAACTTACAAAGATAAAGGGTAAGGATCTTGATTATGTCGGAAATGACCCCTCGCGAAATAGTCAGTGAGCTAGATAGGTTTATTATTGGTCAGAACAGCGCTAAACGAGCGGTAGCCATTGCTTTACGTAACCGCTGGAGACGAATGCAATTAAATGAAGAACTGCGTCAGGAGGTAACACCAAAAAATATTCTTATGATTGGTCCTACTGGAGTAGGAAAGACCGAAATAGCTCGTCGTTTAGCAAGACTAGCACATGCTCCTTTTATTAAAGTAGAAGCTACTAAATTTACAGAAGTTGGGTATGTAGGTAAAGAGGTGGATTCTATCATTCGTGACCTGACAGATTCAGCCATTAAAATGGTTCGAATTCGTTCTATGGAACAAAATCGATATCGAGCAGAAAAAAGGGCTGAAGAACGTATACTTGACGTATTAATACCTCCTCCTAAGAACAAATGGGGAAAAAATGAAGATGCTCAAGGTTACAATGATAATAGACAAGCTTGGCGACAAAAACTCCGGGAAGGACGCCTCGATGATAAAGAAATAGAAATTAATCTTATTTCTCCCCCTATGGGAGTAGAAATTATGGCTCCTCCCGGAATGGAAGAGATGACTACTCAGTTACAATCCATGTTCCAAAATTTAAGTGGTCAAAAACAAAAAACACATAAGTTAAAAATTATTGATGCCATGAAAATTTTGGTAGAAGAAGAATCAGCTAAATTAATTAATCCAGAAGATTTAAAACAAGAAGCCATTGAAGCAGTAGAACAACATGGAATTGTATTTATCGACGAGATTGACAAAATTTGTAGACGAGGAGAAACTTCTGGACCGGATGTTTCAAGAGAAGGAGTCCAACGAGATCTGTTACCATTAGTTGAAGGATGTAATGTTTCAACTAAACATGGGATGGTAAAAACTGATCACATTCTATTTATTGCTTCCGGAGCCTTTCAAGTAGCTATTCCTTCAGACTTAATTCCCGAACTTCAAGGAAGACTCCCTATTCGAGTAGAATTACAAGCACTAACAACAAATGATTTTGAACGTATTTTAACTGAGCCTAGTGCTTCTATTACTAGACAGTATAAGGAACTAATGGCTACCGAAGGAGTAACTATTGAGTTCACTAATGATGGTATTCGTCGGATTGCAGAATCGGCATGGCAAGTGAATGAAAGTAACGAAAATATCGGTGCAAGACGTTTACACACAGTATTAGAGCGTTTAATGGAAGAAATATCTTATGAAGCTAGTGATCGAATGGGGGAAAAAATTACGATTAATGCAAAATACGTAGGTGAGCATCTTGATAAACTGGTATCCGATGAAGATTTGAGTCGATTTATTTTATAAAACTAACTCTCCCTTAAATAGAGTGTAAGTTAGATATATTTATTTTAACCCTCCAAGCCACCAACTCTAATTTTATCTATTACTAATCTAGATCAATTACATACATCTACATAGAATGATAATCTTCATCTTAAATAAGATTATTCTCTTTTAGTAGTTAAAGAGAACAGTACTATTATGTAGATTGCTAGTAATTAGCTCCGTAATTATAACGGTAATTTGTCAGAAAATCAAACTTCTCGAGCAGTTGTTTAATGACCTGATTACTACTCAGGTTAAGTTTTTTGATATCAGGAATTATGCCTATGTCTAAAAAATATATAGTTGCTCTTGATCAAGGTACCACCAGTTCTCGCGTTTTGGTAGTTGATCACGATGTTAATATCGTAGCTATTTCACAACATGAATTAAAACAAATTTATCCTCGCTACGGATGGGTAGAGCATGATCCGTTGGATATATGGAATTCCCAATGTTCTGCTCTAGTAAAAGCATTATCTTATGCAGATATTAAATGTGAACAAATAGCTGGCATTGGTATAACTAATCAGCGTGAGACTACTTTAATTTGGGATAAATACACAGGTCAACCCGTTTATAATGCTATCGTGTGGCAATGTTCTCGTACTGCTAAGTTATGTGATAAATTAAAAACAGAGGAATTAGAGAATTATATTCATCAAACTACTGGACTAGTATTAAATCCTTATTTTTCTGCTACTAAAGCAAAATGGATCTTAGATAATATTGCAGGAGTACGTATTCGAGCCCAACGAGGAGAATTATTATTTGGTACCATTGATACCTGGCTAGTGTGGCAGCTAACTCAAGGGCGGGTCCATGTCACCGATTATACCAATGCTTCCCGTACAATGCTGTTTAATATTCATACCCTAGAATGGGATCAGAATTTGTTAGATATATTTGATATCCCTCAGGGAATCTTACCAGAAGTACGTTCTTCATCAGAAATTTATGGTCCTGTTAATATAGAGGGATTAGATGGAAAAAATATTTATATTTCCGGGATAGCAGGTGATCAACAG
>JBAPLS010000007.1:0-49495 GCA_037083765.1 Candidatus Dasytiphilus stammeri | reverse complement strand
ATGGAGATAATTCAGTCAAAGCCTCAGTGGATCCTTAATACTTTTCCKRRTAYAMTTNKWTSYTATGKMYMAYSRYTNRTGWRMCWMMTKTANACNMTASKYMSMATNRTMTWAWKYTMTSTTWSWKATTATSKWAWYACWKYYYMRATTKWANTMYATCTTATGGTCTCACCGGTAGATGGAATTATTCCCGAATTTGCTCTCGCAGGGGCTAGTATTATTGCTTTTCATCCTGAAACATCAGAGAACGTTAACAAAGCTCTGACTCTCATTAAGAACCATGATTGTCAAGCTGGTTTAGTATTAAATCCTGATACTCCGTTTGATAAAATTCAATCTGTTATTTCTCAACTAGATGTAATTGTATTGATGTCGGTGTCCCCGGGATTTGGGGGACAAGCTTTTCTCCCGACGACATTTTTCAAAATACGTCAGATACGTAAACTAATTAATTCTATGGGCTATAATAATATTGATATCGAAGTAGATGGAGGAGTCAATGTAAATAACATTAGCGCTATTGCTACAGCGGGTGCTGATATTTTGGTCATAGGATCAGCAATTTTTAGTCAATCAAAAAATAATTATAAGCAAGTGATTAACTCTATGCGTGCGGAATTATCAAAAGATCGTGCAATTAATTTACAAAATTAGAGCCTAGAACAGAATCAGGATTTTTTTATGAACAAACCCATAGTATTTAGTGGTACTCAACCTTCAGGGGAGTTAACTCTTGGTAATTATATAGGGGCATTACGTCAATGGGTACAACTGCAGGATAAGTATCAATGTATATATAGTATCGTGGATTTACATGCGCTCACGGTACGACAAGATTACGTGCAATTACGCAACGCCACGTTAGATACGTTGGCACTCTACTTAGCGTGCGGTTTAGAAGCTCAAAAATGCATTATTTTTGTTCAATCACATGTTGCGGAACATACACAGCTCCATTGGATCTTAAACTGTTACACTTACTTAGGTGAATTAAGTCGCATGATACAATTTAGAAATAAAATTCTACCTAAGGATGCTAGTACTAGTGCAGGATTATTTAATTATCCGATATTAATGGCAGCTGATATTCTATTGTATCAAACTCAGCATGTACCTGTGGGGGAAGACCAAAAACAACATTTAGAATTAAGTCGCACTATTGCTCATCGATTTAATAAAATTTATGGTCCTGTATTCACTATTCCTGAGCCTGTTATTTCTAAATGGGGATCGCGAGTTATGTCTCTACTGGAACCTACTAAAAAAATGTCTAAATCTGATGATAACCGAAACAATATTATTGGACTTCTAGAATCTCCTAGCTCAGTTTTAAAAAAAATAAAAAGAGCTGTGACTGATTCCGAATTACCTCCTATCATACGTTATGATATAAAAAATAAACCGGGAGTTTCTAACTTATTAAATATTTTATCGGTCATCAGTGGTAAAAGTATTCCTGAATTAGAAAAAGAATTCTCACATAAAATGTATGATCACCTGAAAATTTCAGTCGCCCATGCTGTTTCTGATCTGCTCAGTAAAATCCAAAAAAAATATAATCTCTTTCGTAGGGATGAGGTGTTACTTCATAAAATTATTCAGGAAGGTGCCTTAAAAGCTCGAGTGAAAGCTCAAACTACTCTTCTTCAAGTCTATGAAGCCATAGGATTACACCCTTTTAGGAACAAGTAGGCTTCAGTAAAAAAAGGAAGGATAAAATTTTATCAAGTTATCTATAAACAAAATTAAAATGATTATTTTTCCTCAACAACTATCCAGATTACTTTTATTTGGGATTAACGATGCTAACAGTTTTTATTTAATCAGCTCTACTGACTTTAGAGAGGTAGAGAAGCAATACTTTTACCCCAAATATTATGACTTTATTGTTACTGAACAAATACTTAACCGCCATATTTATTTTGAGGAAACACTTATATTTAAGTGTTCATGTTCAGATGAAATTTCTAAGAAAAAAATTGAGGTATGAAGGAGAAAAATAATGTTTACAGGAAGTATAGTGGCTCTTATTACTCCAATGGATAATAAAGGCAATCTTTGTATAAATAGTCTGAAAAAACTCATTGCCTTTCATATTAAGAGTGGAACCTCAGCAATTATTTCCGGTGGTACTACTGGTGAATTTGCCACCCTGAGTACGACGGAGCATATTAATGTAGTTATGCGTACTTTAGAAATAGCAAATAGTCAAATCCCAATAATAGCCGGAACGGGATCAAATGCTACTTCTGCAGGGATCGCTTTAACACAACGGTTTGAAAATTCTGGAGTGGTAGGATGTTTGAGTGTGACTCCATATTATAATAAGCCTACCCAAGAAGGATTATATCAACATTTTAAATGTATTGCACAATGTAGTAATCTACCGCAAATTTTGTACAATGTTCCGTCCCGCACAGGATGTGATCTTTTACCAGAGACCATTGCCAGGCTATCCACTATTAAAAATATAATTGGCATAAAAGAGGCTACAGGAGATTTATCTCGTCTTAGCCAAATTAAAACTAGGGTATCAGATAATTTTATGTTATTAAGTGGGAATGATGCAACGGCCTTAGATTTTATGCAGTTAGGAGGACACGGAGTAGTGTCTGTAACTGCTAATATTGTCCCTAGAGATATGGTAGAACTATGTAGCTTAGCTAAACAAGGGAAATTTATCGCCGCTAGAAACATCAATCAACAATTAATGCCTCTTCATCAACAATTATTTATTGAAACTAATCCTATCCCGGTGAAATGGGCTTTAAAGAAATTAGAACTCATAACAACCGATACCGTGAGATTGCCCATGACATCCTTAACTGAAGATGGACAGGTAGCAGTGCAACAAGCTCTCCAAGAAGTGGGATTAATTGCACCCTCTTCAGACCAAATTTATTTATACTAAGGGGATAGAATAATAGAATGTCACTTGGGGGCTAAAAATAATTGAAAATAGAAACAGCAGAAGCTAGGTCCACAAGAAAAGGCTTTTTTGTGTCCTCATGTTAGAGGTTTATAATTTTAGTGCTGGACCTGCAATGATACCTAAAGAAGTTCTGGCCAAAGCAAAGGAAGATCTTATGAGTTGGAAAGGTTTAGGTACTTCGATACTAGAAATTAGTCACAGAAGTAAAGAATTTTTTCAAGTTGTAGAAGAAAGCGAACAAGACATTCGTGATCTTATGAAAATTCCATTAGAATATAAAGTATTATTCTGCCATGGGGGAGCCCGAGCACAATTTTCTGCAGTGCCATTAAATTTGTTAAGTCACCCTAATTCTGCTGACTATGTAGATAGTGGTTACTGGTCGTCTAGAGCATCTAAGGAAGCACAGAAGTACTGTAATCCTAATGTTATTGATGTCAAAACAATAGTGGATGGAAAACACTCAATTCTCCCATTGTCAATGTGGGATATTTCAGAGAAGTCTTATTATGTCCACTATTGCCCCAATGAAACGATTAATGGAATAGCTATTCATGAAGAACCACATATTAAAGATAAAATTATGGTAGCGGATTGTTCGTCGGTTATACTATCTCGTCCTATAGATATCAATAATTATGGAGTTCTTTATGCCGGGACGCAAAAAAACATAGGCACTGCTGGTCTAGCCGTAATAATTATACACGAAGATCTCCTAGACAATGCTCAGAGAGAAGTACCATCAATTCTGAATTATAAACTTCAAGCCAAAAATCATTCTATGTTTAATACTCCCCCTACTTTTTCTTGGTATATAACCGGTTTAGTATTGAAATGGTTAAAAGAACAAGGAGGGCTAGAAATCATCTCCCAAAGAAATCAACAAAAGGCGGAGCTCTTATATAACAATTTGGATAAAAGTGATTTTTATATTAACGATGTTTCGGCTAAGTATCGGTCAGTCATGAACGTTACTTTTAAACTATTTAATTCTAAATTAGAAAATATTTTCTTCCACCAAGCAGATTTACTAGGATTACGAATGCTAAAAGGCCATCAAGCAGTGGGTGGAATACGTGCCTCTCTATATAATGCTATGCCCATAGCTGGAGTAAAAAAACTTATTGAGTATATGAAATATTTTGAATTAAAGTATGGGTAACCGTCACCAAGGTAGTAGATGTTGTTTGAACTAAATACTTGATTCTGGAGATGATCTTTATGTGGGATGATTCCTTGACATTACAACCTATTTCGTTGGTAAATGGTACTATAGATATTCCTGGTTCTAAGAGTATCTCCAATAGGGCACTTTTAATTGCCGCTCAGGCACACGGACTTACTAGATTAACTAATCTACTTGATAGTGAAGACGTACGTCATATGCTGAAAGCATTGCATCACCTTGGAATATCTTTTACTTTATCTAAAGATAATACGGTTTGTGATATAGTAGGGTGTGCAGGACCAATACATGTAAAAGACAAGATCGAATTATTCTTAGGTAACGCTGGGACTGCTATGCGTCCTCTGACAGCCGCACTAAGTTTAACTGCTAATGATATTATTTTAACAGGAGATGCGCGCATGAAGGAACGTCCCTTAGGACCTTTAGTCCATGCACTCCGCCAAGGACAAGCGAGGATTGATATAGAAAAAGATGTGCCTCCTGTTCATTTAAGAGGAGGATTTCAGGGGGGAACAATTATCATTGATAGTAGTAAGTCAAGCCAATTTTTAACTGCTTTGCTAATGGCAGCACCACTTGCTTCTAAAGATACTCGGATATTGATAACTGGAGAGTTAGTGTCTCGTCCATATATTGATATTACATTACGTTTGTTAGGTGATTTTAAAGTTATGATAGTTAACAAGAACTATCGCGAATTTCTGATTAGGGGTAATCAACAATATCACTCTCCCGGAAGATATATAATAGAAGGAGACGCTTCTTCATCCTCATATTTCTTAGCCGCGGGTGCGGTCAAAGGCGGAAAAGTTAGTGTGGTCGGAATTGGGCGCAATACCAGACAGGGTGATATTTCTTTTGCGGATATTATCCAACAAATGGGAGCCCAAATTGAATGGCGGGATAATGAAATTATTTGTCAACGGGGAAATCTAAGGTCTATTAATATGGATATGAACGACATGCCAGACGCAGCTATGACCCTGGCTACAATGGCTCTTTTTGCTAGAGGTACTACTACATTAAGTAATATTTACAACTGGCGTATTAAAGAGACCGATCGTTTGACTGCTATGTCAACCGAATTGCGAAAAGTAGGAGCACAGGTAATAGAAGGAAGAGATTCCATATCTATTACGCCTCCAGAAAAAATTACTTATGCCGAAATTAACACCTATAACGATCATCGGATGGCGATGTGTTTTTCATTATTAGCACTTTCATCATCCCCAGTCACGATACTGAATCCTAACTGTGTTAGAAAAACTTTTCCTCGTTATTTTAGCAAACTCGCGGATATTAGTACTGTTTAAATACAAGGATTTCAAATATTAGTAGAATAATACCTGTTATTACAATTGACGGTCCTGCAGGCGCAGGGAAAAGTGTGCTGTGTTGTTCTCTAGCTCAAAGACTCCATTGGAATTCATTAGATTCCGGTGCTATTTATCGAGTTTGTGCTTGGTCCGTAATAACTAATAAAATCTCTCTCACAAATGAAATAGCATTATTATCAATGGCAAAAAATTTGTCGGTTTCTTTTCTCCTCAAAGAACATGGAAACTATGAAATTTTTTTAGAGAAAAAAAATATTACGAATATAATTCGAATGGAAAAGATAGGACAAATAGCTTCACATTTAGCGAAAGTTCCTTCCGTTAGAAAAGTACTAAAAGATCGATTGCGTTCCTATAGGAAAAAACCAGGATTAATTGCAGAAGGACGAGATATGGGTACGGTAGTCTTTCCTGATGCAATGGTAAAATTTTTTTTAGATGCTAGTGTAGAAGAACGATCTCGTCGCCGGGTGTTACAGTTGCATAACAAAGGCTTTAGTGTTAAATTCAATAAAGTGTTAAATGAAATAAAACTTCGTGACGAACGTGACCGGAGGAGGGTAATCTCACCATTAATACCAGCGCCCGATGCGATTATCCTGGATTCTACTGGTCTTAATCTGGGTGAAGTGATAAAAAAAGCTTATGCATATTTACCTTTTGCTCAATTTGTAATGGATTGACAGAGAAGTGTGAAATTTAATAATTAATCATGAGGTATTCCTTTATATATAATAAGGAATATTACATAATAGATAAACCATTCCAGCTCATGAATAGAGATGGAGCCATTCAAAGAATAATAAAGATATTTCAATATGACTGAATCTTTTGCTAAATTTTTCGAAGAATCCCTAAAAGAAATACAACACCGGCCAGGTTCTATTGTAAGTGGTATTATTGTTGCTATTGATAAAGATATAGTATTAGTAGATGCGGGGTTAAAATCAGAGTCAGCAATTCCTATTGAACAATTTAAAAATGAGCATGGAGAATTAGAAATAAAAACAGGTGAAAGAATAGATGTTGCTTTGGAAGCAATAGAAGATGGTTATGGAGAAACTATTCTTTCACGCGAAAAAGCTAAACGATATGAATCTTGGTTACGTTTAGAAAAGGCTCATGAAGAATCTGCTACTATTACGGGTATTATTAATGGTAAAGTCAAAGGAGGTTTTACAGTTGAGATAAATGGAGTGAGAGCATTTTTACCAGGCTCGCTAGTAGATGTGCGTCCACTGCGTGATTCTCAACCTTTAGAAGGGAAGGAATTAGAATTTAAAGTTATCAAATTAGATTTAAAACGTAATAATGTAGTAGTATCCCGTCGGGCCGTTATCGAATTAGAAAATAATGCGGAACGACAACAATTACTATCTAATTTACAAGAAGGTAGCATCGTCAAAGGAATAATTAAAAATCTTACGGATTATGGAGCTTTTGTTGATTTAGGAGGCCTGGACGGATTATTACATATTACTGATATGGCGTGGAAAAGAGTTAAACATCCTAGCGAAATTGTGAATGTGGGAAATGAAATTACCGTCAAGGTGTTAAAATTTGATCGCGAACGCATCCGAGTCTCTTTAGGGTTAAAACAACTAGGAGCAGATCCTTGGATTAATCTATCAAAACGTTATCTGGAAGGTACTCGGAGGTATTATGGACGAGTTACTAATCTTACGGATTATGGAGCTTTTGTGGAGCTTGAAGAAGGAGTAGAAGGATTAGTGCATGTTTCCGAAATGGATTGGACTAATAAGAATATTAATCCGTCTAAAATTCTGCATGTGGGTGATATGATCGAAGTAATGGTATTAGATATTGATGAATCACGACGTCGCATTTCCTTAGGATTAAAACAATGCCAAACTAATCCGTGGAAAAAATTTTCAGATACCTTTCAGAAGGGTGATAAGGTTAAAGGTAAGATCAAATCAATTACAGATTTTGGAATGTTTATTGGTCTAGAAGGAAATATTGACGGACTAGTGCATCTTTCAGATATCTCTTGGTATCTTAAAGGAGAAGAAGCCGTTAAGAAATATAATAAAGGTGAGGAAATTATTACCGTAGTACTACAAGTAGATGCCGAAAGGGAGCGTATATCTCTTAGTATCAAACAGTTAAGTGAAGATCCCTTGAATCACTTTCTATCTCTAAATAAAAGAGGGGCTCTAGTAACAGGTAAAATTATATCCCTAGATCAAAAAGGAGCTAAAATTAAATTATCTGAAGGGGTAGAAGGATATCTTCGCTTTCCTGAAGAAAAACTGCATTTAAATTTCAATATAGAAGACGTAGTTGAGGCTAAGTTATCTGGCGTAGATCGTAAGAATCGAATAATTCTCCTGTCTAGTCCCCAAATAGAAGAAGATAAAGAACAAACCATATCTCCGGATGACAACAATCATTTTTCTAGTGCTATGGCAGAAGCATTTAAAGCAGCCAAAGGAGAACAAAAGTAAGTAAGCATTATTTTGACATGTTATCGGATGCGAGGATCAAGTGATATTTTGTATTATCTCGATAGGCAAGATCGAACAAAAATAATCGTCTCGGATAATTTGAATTTGATCAGAAGTAGTACTGACCCTAAATTTAGAGCAACGATAACTGCAAATTGGATCGAGTTCGACGGCAAAGAAAATTGTATTCTTCTCAACGTCAGTGCCAAGATTTAATTGGCCATTATGCAGATTATCCTATTGGTAATGTGATTTTACTCTGATTGGCACTATTTGATCGTTAGTTAACTTCTCTGTCATTAAACTCAAATATAAATTATATTAGTGGTGGGTCGTGCAGGATTTGAACCTGCGACCAATTGATTAAAAGTCAACTGCTCTACCAACTGAGCTAACGACCCCTCCCATCACAAATAATATTATTATGGGTGATGACGGATTCGAACCGCCGACCCTCTCCTTGTAAGGGAGATGCTCTACCAACTGAGCTAATCACCCTATATTAAGCTTAATTCTTAATTATAGGGATAGTTCAAAACGAGTCAACGATTTTAGGGTAATTTAATTGAATATTTTTTTACGATCGTATTATAAGAATAAAATATAGAGATTAGGTTTTAATGAAAATAAAAACTCGCTTTGCACCCAGTCCTACGGGGGAGCTCCATATTGGGGGAGTACGCACCGCTCTTTATTCCTGGTTATTTGCTCGTAAACACGGCGGGGAGTTTTTATTACGCATCGAGGATACTGATTATTTTCGTTCTACCAAGCAATCGCGTGATGCAATAATAGAGGGGTTAACATGGCTTAAGATTGATTGGAATGATGGTCCTTATTACCAGTCAGAGCGGGTAGCTCGATATAATGCAGTAATACATGATATGTTAGAAAGAGGACACGCCTATAAATGTTATTGCACTAAAAAACGTTTAGAAAACATGCGTAACTTACAGATATCAATGGGCACCACCCCTCGTTATGATGGTCACTGTCGTAAGATTGCCGACGATTTTCATCATCCTCTACAACCTTATGTAGTTAGATTTAAAAATCCTCAGCAAGGAACAAGTGCTTTTAACGATCTCATCCGGGGTAATATTATAGTAAAAAATCAAGAATTAGATGATCTAGTTATTCGGAGATCCGACGGTACACCAACCTATAATTTTTGTGTTGCTATAGATGATTGGGATATGAAGATTACCCATGTGATTCGAGGTGATGATCATATAACTAATACCTTTCGTCAAATTAATATATTAAAATCATTGGACGCTTTTATTCCTGCTTATGCTCATCTTTCCATGATTCTAGACGAAAGTAGCCAAAAAATATCGAAGCGTAATAATGGATCGCTAAGTATTATGCATTATCGGAATGAAGGTTATTTACCAGAGGCACTGATTAATTATTTAGTGAGATTGGGATGGGCATCGGAAAATAGAGAAATATTAAGTATTGAAGAAATGAAAGTATTATTTACTTTAGATGGAGTGAGTAAATCTGCGAGTACATTAAATCATAAAAAGCTTCGTTGGCTTAATCACCACTATCTTAACAAATTACCAGCGATCTATGTAGCATCACACCTTCAATGGCACATGACGAAAGAGAATATTAACTATCATAATGGTCCTTCCTTAACCAGGCTAGTAGAACTATATGGGTTACGATGTAAAACTCTAAAAGAGATAGTAGTATCTAGTAGATACTTATATGAAGCAATAACTCTTAAGGATAATAAGTTCGCTAAGCAATATCTGACTTCTAGCAGTCAAAAACCGCTGGAAATAATGTGCGATAAGTTAAATAACAGTTACAGCTCGGAGGAGAACTGGCAGATAGCAACTATACATAATTATATCACATCTACGGCAGACGATCTTGGTATCAGTCTAGGTCAAGTGGCAATGCCATTACGTGTAGCCATAACTGGTACTAATACATCTCCCTCTATTGCTGCAATAGTACATGCTATTGGTAAAGAATGTATTATCCGCCGAATAAATAACGCCTTGAATTTTATTCGGGTCCAGTGATAATCTTATTATTATGAGAATGGGGCTATAGCTCAGTTGGTAGAGCAATTGCATGGCATGCAATAGGGCAGCGGTTCAAATCCGCTTAGCTCCACATCCTAAACTAAATTTAGTTCCGGTCACCGAATATTTTCAATTTTACTCCACAGAATAAGTGTTCCCTGTAGGAATTGAACCTACAACTAGCCCTTAGGAGGGGCTGGTTATATCCATTTTAACTAAGGGAACATCAAGTATTCATTCCTCCTTATTACTATAACTTATCTTGCGTTTATGTAGTTTATATCTTATTAAGCAGGTTACGGCCTATGACCAAGGACGGCAGGAACCAATCACATGAAAGCTATCATTGTGGAAGACGATATTTATGATCAGAAGGCACTAATCTGGATCTTCAGTCAGTTCACAAGAATAATTTGTATAAAAGGTATATTTAATGATGGACTTGAGTTCTTTAAATACCTTCAACATCATCAAGTTGATGTTATCTTTCTCGATATACAAGTTCCTACTGTAGATGGTCTTATTTTAGCTCAGACTATAAATCAATTGGACACTAAACCCTTGATAGTTTTTATTACGGCTTATAAAGAACATGCCGTACACGCTTTTGAGTTAGAAGCGTTTGATTATATCCTTAAACCTTTGCAAAAGTCACGAATTATAAAAATGTTGCGAGATCTAGAAGAAAAGAATTCTTATCCGTTCTCCAAACAGAGACAATATAATAGTTATAAAAGTGCTCACTTTCATACTCTTAACTTAGTTAAGAATAAACGATTTATCGTAACTAATATTAGTGATATCTGCTATGCAGAGGCTCACAAAAAAATGACATTTGTTTATACCTTTTCAGGTGAAGAGTATGTCATGCCTGTAAGTATTTCCCAATTTTGCGAACAACTGCCTTCTGCCTATTTTTTTCGTTGTCACCGGTCTTACTGTGTGAATATCAATCATATACGCGAAATTGAACCGTGGTTTAATCAGACTTATCTACTTAAACTCCAGCATCAAAAATTACGAGTTCCGGTGAGCCGGAGTAAGATAAAAATTTTTCGGCAAATAATGCACATTTAACGATCTTTAATACCCTGAAAAAGGGGATTGTATACGGTTAAGCTGGTCAAGATCATACCTGTCAGTTATGATTTGTTATAACTTACGATTTAATCATGAAATTTATCCGCTTTCAAAATTTTGTAAAAAAATGAAATTCTATCACCACATATACTAACTCATTTTTCTTCCCCTATTAATTAGTGTTTAATATATCTTGAAAATAAGGATAAATATGTTTGGCCAAAATCCCGCAAGAAAAAAATCACCTGATAGGGACCTGCTCTGGGTGGAGGAAATATACCAAACAGTTCAAGGAGAAGGACCATATAGTGGGTATTCAGCTACTTTTATCAGGTTATCAGGTTGTAACTTAAAATGTTACTGGTGTGATACACAATTCGAATTATTTAAGTTGCATCTCTACCCGGTAGAAATAATTAAAGAAATATATAATCGAAATTATCCTCCTCCGGAATTGGTAGTGATTACTGGTGGAGAACCATTTCGACAAAATATAGCACCATTAATAAATGAACTTCTCCAGGAACATTTTAAAGTACAAATAGAAACAAATGGTACTATACATCGACCTCTTAATCAGAGTAATAAAAACATTACGATCGTCTGCAGTCCGAAAACTCCTCAATTACATCCCCAGAATGTAAAAATCATCACGCACTATAAATATGTAGTAGCACATGGAGAAATTGATGATCAAGATGGTCTGCCTGCTTTCTGCACTCAAGTACCAGGAAAACAAATAAGGTTATTTAGAGCTCCTAGGGAAAAACCGGTTTATCTTATGCCGCGAGATGATTATGATCCAGAAATTAATAAAAAAAACCGAAATACTTGCATAGAAGTAGCTATGAAATATGGTTGGACATTAAATATTCAGTTACACAAACACTTACAACTACCATGATTAGAATCTTTTGGTAAAGATGCCGAAGCATCTTCGGAGATGAAGGAAGGTATTATTATGTCAGATATACAAAAATTGAAGAAAGAAAAAGCATATCAAGCGGTAGTAGAAATTTTACATTATCTGGGCGAAGATGTAACTAGACAAGGATTAATTGATACTCCGAAACGGTTCTTAAAATCCTTGAAAGCTCAAACCGAAGGTTATTCTAAAGATGCCCATAAAATTCTGGAAAAATTTTTTGAAGAAGTGGAGGGATACGATAATTTAGTACTTCTTCAAAATATTCACTTTGAATCTACCTGTGAACATCATCTTGCTCCTATAGTAGGTAGTGCAGTAGTAGGTTATATTCCTGATAGAAGAGTAGTGGGTCTGTCAAAATTAGCTCGGATAGTAGATGTCTTCTCCAAAAGATTACAGATTCAGGAAAGATTAACAGCCCAGATTGGACAGACGATGGATGAAGTACTCAAACCTCAAGGGGTAGGAGTGATCATTCGGGCCCGACATAACTGTTTGTGTACCCGTGGTGCTTATAAACCTAATGCATTTATGACGACTCTTTATTTTTCGGGCATCTTGGAACAAGATTTGTTAAAAAAAGAAGAATTTTATAAATCTGTTTCGCTACCGTGGGGCACAGGAGTACATTATTCTCAGTAAGGAATATATCATGTATAAAATAAATAGAAAAATTGAAATTGATGCGGGACATCGTATTAAAGCACATGATTCAAAATGTCACAATTTACACGGACATAGATATTCTATTCTAGTGACTCTAACATCCAAAGAGTTAATATCGGAAGGCAGTCAATCAGGGATGGTAATGGATTTTAGTTTTGTAAAAGAGGTGATGCATGAATGTATTGATAGAAATTGTGATCATGCCATTATTGTAGATGCAGAAGATGATTATCTCATAAATATATTAGATATAGTGGAATATGGTCGTAAAGTACAACAATCAAAGACCGCTTTACTTATCCATAATAGCGCCCAAAT
This sequence comes from Candidatus Dasytiphilus stammeri, assembly GCA_037083765.1. GTDB lineage: Bacteria > Pseudomonadota > Gammaproteobacteria > Enterobacterales > Enterobacteriaceae > Dasytiphilus > Dasytiphilus stammeri_B. Next base: position 36,532 of record JBAPLS010000007.1, on the reverse strand, counting down.
GAAAATTTATATTGTGCCATTTTCGCCTACCGCAGAAGCGTTAGCAAAACACTGGTATGAAATTCTGTCCGAAAAAATTTTACACCGCTTAATGGGAATAATCCATCCGCTGATTATAGATTCGGTCAGAGTGTATGAAACCCCTAATTGTTGGGCCCAGTATCCTGCTTCTTATAAGAAGGAGAGAGACAATGTTTAGAAAGAGTTACGTGTTTGATGATGTGCTCCTAGTTCCAAAGTTAAGTCATGCATCAAGTAGAAAAAATATTGATATTAGTGTTAATTTAAACCGAATAGGAGAGTTAAGTATTCCAATTATTTCCGCCAATACCCAATGGTGTACGGAATCAGCTATGGCCACTGAAATAGCCCGGTTAGGGGGAATAGGGATCATTCATCGTATGTGCCCTCTAGCAACTCAAGTAAGGGAGGTACGTAGAGTCAAAAATAACTCGAACTTTTTCTCTGACACTCATATCAAACCTACGGTAGATAAATATGGCACTTTGAAAGTAGGTGCATCAGTAGGTGTAATTGATGATTATTTTGATAGAGCAAGAAAATTAATTAATGCGGGAGTAGATTTTATCACTGTAGATGTCGCTCATGGTCATTCTAAGCAGGCCATAGAGGCGATTAAAAAGTTAAGTGATCATTTTCCCGATATACCTTTGATAGCTGGTAATGTAGCTACGTCACAGGGGGTACTAGATTTAGTAAGTGCTGGAGCAAGTATAATAAAAGTGGGGATAGGACCTGGGAGTGTATGTACTACTAGATCTATAACAGGGGTAGGAGTGCCTCAGTTAACCGCTATTATAGATTGTGTTCAACCGGCTAAAGAACTGGGGGTTAGTATCATTGCGGATGGAGGCATAAGAAGCTCGGGGGATATAGTCAAAGCATTAGCAGCGGGTGCGACGTGTGTAATGTTAGGAAAAATGCTCGCTGGAACCAAGGAAAGTGCAGCTCAGTTCCTTGAAGTAGAAGGAAAAAAATATAAAGCTACTAGAGGGTTCGTAACCTTTGGCACTAAAATGGAAATCAGACGTTTACAGGGATCCCAAATAACTAAAGAAGAATATATTCACTATGTACCGGAAGGAATCGAAGCTTGTTTCGAATATGTTGGATCTTTACGAGAATATATTTATCAATTAAGAGGAGGTATCCAATCTGGTTTTAGTTATTGTGGAGCTAATAATTATTCTGAACTATTGTCGAATCATGAGTTTATCCATGTTTCTTCGCAAACACAGCAAGAAAGTATAGCTCATGCTATGTATTCTGCACCCTATCACCCGATCGATTATAAGAAAGAGGTCCTCAGTGATGATTAGTGTTTCCTGGAATGAAATAAATAGACTATCTCTCAATATAGTTTCAATAATTAAAAATAAAAATGTACAATATGACTGTATTATTGGTATCTGCCGCTCTGGATTAGTTCCAGCAGTGATTATTGCACATGCTCTAGGAGAGAGAAATTTCGTATCCCTTTCTATTAAAAGGAATAAAACAGATAATATTAACTCTGAAAAAATTTTGCCTAATATAGAAGACGATCTTGGTTTATTAATGGCAAAAAAATATAGTCATTGGATTGTGATTGATGATATTGTGGGAAGCGGAGAAACTATAAAATATATTAGAAAAAAATTTACTGTTCCAAATCGAACCATCTTTGTAGCAAGTTTATTTTTTAATTCTAGCAATGGGGATGTCACTAAGATCAATAACTTGGTAGATTATTTTGCACAAGAGGAACAGTCATGGGTAAGATTTCCTTGGGAAAAACATCTGGAGTAAATATGAGGAACTTACTTTCTCAAATATCGTTTCAAAAAGTATACCGCCCATTATCCCCTCACTTAGAAGTGTCTCAGTATTTACATAAGAGATATCAAAATTTGGTAAATTATCCTATAACTATTTTTAATAAAATTGTGTGTAGATCTGATATTCCTTATGTTGATAATTTATTCAAACGAAGAATAATTTTAAAAGGTCTAGGTATGACGGAGGACAATTATCTTTCTGAATTTTATAACCGTGTAAAGATCTTATCGACTTTTCAGCATAAGTGTGATTATCAAAATGGTAGGGATTGGATCTTATCTCCTTGCTCCCTATTAGATTTACCTTTTCTCAAGTATCAACCTAAAGATGCGGGGCGTTATTTAACTTCATTTGTATTATGTATAGAAGATATTAATGGTATYRSWWMTTTAGGTTTTTACCGTGGTGAGATTAAAGATGGTAATACTATTGCTATATTTATAGATCCGCGAACTGATGCATATAGAATTCTTACAGAATGTTTGAAAATCACACCGAAGGTTTATATCAGCTTATTTAATGGTGGACCTATAGCCACTTATATTAGTGCCGCTAGTAAAATTCCTGATACGCTGGATAGTTATTTATTTGCTAATGCATTATCTCCATCTAAAATTACCCTGTTTAAACAAGATCCTTATCCAGCTGTCCCGAGCACTAGTGAAATAGTACTTTATGGTTATACTGAAGGAAAAAAAATTACTGAAGGTCCATTTTGTGAATTTAAGGGATATTATTCTGATCAGACATATAGCTATGAAGTAAAAATCAATAAAATATACACTCGACCAGATCCTTACTTTTTTGGGATCTTTTGTGGAAAAGAATCGGGACTTAATTTAATGCAATTTCAAAATGAAACTTTTATGTTTTATCAGTTACTAAACAATAATCTTTCAGTCAAAAGAGTTATATATCCATTAAATTATTTTTCTGAATTTGGCACTATTATTGAAACCGAAATTCCTACCCCGGAGATCTTGAAATTTGCTATGCACTACGATTCAAGAAGTAAAGTATTTTTTATAGTGAGAAATGCTGATACTATTTTTTCAGATATGGCTATTTTTAATTTTTCTCTCTGGAAAGAAATTTATATTAAACACGGAGTCAAAATGGGCAACAGAATGGGAATTCTGTTGGATAATAGAAATAATTATGAATGGGCAGAGTATTAATTAATTTAATTAATTACGGTCCATAATGAATAATTCCTTAAGAAAGGAGAAAATTTTATAATTTTCCAATTATGGTCCGATTACAATTTATTCGAGAAGCAGAGAAACTCAAAGACACTCTACGCAGTTCATTTACTTCTCAGGGACGACAAGAAAGCACAGCTGAACATTCCTGGCGACTGTGTCTGATGGCTCTGACTTTTGAAGATCAACTGAAATCCCTAAATTTTGCAAAACTATTAAAGTTATGTGTAATACATGATTTAGGATAAGCACTCCATGGAGATATTTCTGCGGTGAATAAGGTGGATAGTATGAAAAAAACACAGCAGGAACGAGTGTATTTGTTGCGTTTAATGGAATCCTTAGATGATGATAGGAAAAAGATTTGTTGCAATTATGGGAAGATTATGAACTAAAGTTCTCTAGAGAAGCACAAGTAGTTAAAGCGTTTGATAAATTAGAAACTTTATTCCTACATAATCAGGTAGATAATCCAGTTGATTTTGATTATCAATTGAATCTGACATATGGTCAAGATCAAACGAATATTTACCCACTCTTTATTAAACTAAGAAAAATAATTGATGAAGAGACAATAAAAAAATAAAACTTTTAGAATAAAAAATCATTTCATTTCTCTTCCTGTTTTGATACTCTAAATATGATATTCATTTACTTGAACTAAATGGAAAAGGATACTTCCAGGAAGTAATATATTAATTTTGAATTATCTAATTCTTGATAGCGATATCATCACCTTATATAGTTTATTTCTCTCTAACCTCTTAGAGAGTTAAAAATTATTAATTTGTCCCAAATTTGTCCGGTCATTTTTAAGTGAGAAGTGAGGATATAATTTTAACCCAGGAATAATAATGGACGATCAACTTAACAAAAATGCTCTTTCTTATCACCAATTTCCCGTTCCCGGAAAAATAAAAATTACGGCTACTAAACCTTTAGTATCACAACGCGATTTAGCACTTGCTTATTCTCCTGGAGTAGCCGCTCCTTGCTTAGAAATAGTATCAGATCCTCGAGCGGTCAATAAATATACTGCCCGAGGAAATTTAGTAGCAGTAATTTCTAATGGTACGGCAGTACTGGGGTTAGGTAATATTGGCGCCCTAGCAGGAAAACCGGTAATGGAAGGAAAAGGAGTACTTTTTAAAAAATTTGCTGGTATTGATGTTTTTGATATTGAGATTGATGAACAAGATCCCAATCAGTTAATTAATATTATTGCCTCTTTGGAGCCTACTTTTGGGGGAATTAATCTTGAGGATATAAAAGCTCCTGAATGCTTTTATATTGAAAAAGCATTACGTAAAAAAATGAAAATTCCTGTATTTCATGATGATCAGCATGGAACGGCAATTATTTGTACTGCCGCGGTACTAAATTTTTTGCGGATAGTTAACAAGCAGATTGCAGACATGAAAATAGTGGTTTCCGGAGCCGGAGCAGCCGCCATTGCTTGTTTAGATTTGTTAGTAACATTAGGACTCCAAAAAAGTAATATTGTGGTATGTGACTCAAAAGGGGTAATTTATAAAGGACGGGAACCTAACCTTCCTGATACTAAAGCTATGTATGCAGTGAATCTGAATAATAACCATAACAAGAAGGGTTCTTATCCCACTTTAGATGACGCTATTACTGGCGCAAATATTTTTCTAGGTTGTTCTATACCTAATATTTTAACTCCAGCAATGGTAAAGAAAATGGCGATCAAACCATTGATTTTAGCTCTTGCCAACCCAGTTCCCGAAATCTTACCTACGATAGCTAAAGAAGTCCGACCAGATGCTATTATTTGTACGGGTCGCTCAGATTATCCCAATCAAGTTAATAATGTTCTCTGTTTTCCATTTATATTTCGGGGTGCTCTTGATGTAGGTGCAACCACTATTAATGAAGAAATGAAACTCTCGGTAGTATACGCACTTGCGGATTTGGCATTTACAGAAACAAATGAACCGGTTGTGAACGCCTATAGTAATGATGAAAAATTAACTTTTGGATCTGAATATTTAATTCCTCAACCATTTGATCCACGTTTAATATTCAAAATTGCCCCAGAAGTTGCAAAAGCAGCTATGAGGTCCGGGGTTGCTACTAGGCCCATTACAGACTTTGAAGAATACCACCAAAAACTATCTAACTTTGTTCAGAGCTAATTTAATATTAACGACTCCGGAAGACAATGCGTCCTTTACCTAGATCATACGGAGTAAGTTCTACCGTTACAGTATCCCCGGTTAAGATCCTAATATAATTTTTGCGCATTTTTCCCGAAATATGAGCAGTTACTATATGTCCATTTTCTAATTCAACTCTAAATAGAGTGTTCGGTAAAGTATCTAACACAATGCCCTGCATTTCAATATTCTCTTCTTTAGACATTTCGTCCTCTTTTTGTTAATTGTTTTCAAACAACATGTTCTTAATGCCTGCTTGATCCTCAAGATATCGAGTAGCATCTAATGCTGCCATACATCCACTACCAGCAGAGGTAATTGCTTGACGATATACATTATCGCTGACATCACCCGCGGTAAAGACTCCCGGGATGCTAGTCTGGGTCGTATAACTGTTAATTCTAGATTGTACTTTTTTTATATAACCTTTTTCGAGAACCAGTTGTCCTTGAAAAATATCTGTATTTGGTTGATGACCAATAGCAATAAACACTCCCATAACATCAATATATTTAAATTGGGATGAATGTTCTAAAGAACATAATCGAACCCCTGTAACACCGGTATTATTACCTATAATTTCCTCAACTTTATATTGAGTATGGATAATAATATTTCCATATTTAGCCTTATCAATCAATCTATCGATTAAAATGTTTTCGGCGCGAAAACGTTCCCGTCTGTGAATAAGGTGAACTTCGGTGGCAAGATTAGATAAATACAATGCTTCTTCTACGGCGGTATTACCTCCACCTACTACTGCTACCTTTTTATTATGATAAAAAAAACCATCACAGGTAGCGCAAGAAGACACGCCTTTTCCTTTGTACTTTTCTTCAGATGAGAGTCCTAAATAACGTGCGGAAGAACCAGTAGCCACAATTAGAGCATCACAACTATATTCTTCAGAGTCTCCAAACAATAGAAAAGGACGCTGGAGCAAATTAACTTTATGAATATAGTCAACAATGATTTCAGTATTAAATTTTACTGCATGTTCATGCATACGATTCATCAATTGTGGTCCAGTTAAATTAACCGAATCACCGGGCCAATTTTCTATAGCTAAAGTAGAAGTAAGTTGTCCTCCTTGTTCTAAGCCTGTAATCAAACCCGGTTTGATATTAGCCCGAGCCGCATAAATAGCAGCTGTATAGCCGGCAGGTCCGGAACCTAAAATTAGTAATTTTTTTTTTATCATAACAGAGGATCCTTATTCGCATTATAAATTATGTATATTGAATAGTGGATAAAAAGTTATTTAAAGATGATAATTCTTAATTAAGCATACGTAAAATAAGTATTTTACGTATGCTTATAAAGTTTCACACTACATTTACATTTAATGTAATGTATGTTTTCATTAATATTAATCTGAAATACTGATATGGAAATAAGATGCTAGATCCTAATCTTTTACGTAAGCACCTCAATATGGTAGCTACAAAACTAGCTCGCCGAGGTTGGTCTTTAGATGTTGAAACCCTTCGACGGATAGATGAAAGTAGAAAATTACTGCAACTGGAAACTGAACAGATGCAGGCAGAGCGCACGAGAATATCTAAAGAAATAGGATTAATGAAGAGAAATAATGAGGATATCACTGGATTTTGTCAAGTAGTTAAAGGATTGAGTCAACGACTTGATGAAAAAAAAATGGAACTAGATAACTTAAATAACCAGTTTCGAAATTTTTCCCTTATGCTACCCAATATTCCCGCAGATGAAGTTCCCAATGGAAATGATGAAATATGTAATATTGAAATCAAACGCTGGGGAAAAATACGTCACTATGATTTTACGTTGAGGGACCATGTTAGGTTGGGTCAATTGTTGACTAATAGCTTAGACTTTAAGTTAGCGACCAAGATTACAGGATCTCGTTTTATAGTAATGAAAGGATCACTAGCTCGTTTACATAGGGCTCTAGGTCAATTTATGATTGATTTACACACTGAACGACATGGTTATACGGAAACTTATGTTCCATATTTAGTGAATGCCTCGTCACTTTATGGAAGTGGACAAATGCCTAAATTTCATCAGGAGCTATTTTTGACTCAATGGAAAAAAGAAAATGATGTTGTTTCCAGTTTGGCATTAATACCTACTGCAGAAGTCCCATTAACTAATATAGTGCGAAATGAAATTATTGAAGAAAAAATATTACCAATTAAATTGACTGCATATACACCATGCTTCCGTTCGGAAGCTGGTTCTTATGGACGTAAAACATATGGAATTATTCGAATGCATCAGTTTGATAAAGTAGAATTGGTGCAAATCACGCATCCGGAAGATTCTATGAATGCATTAGAAGTATTAACTGATCATGCCGAAACAGTACTTAAATTACTGAATTTACCGTATCGTAAAGTACTATTATGTGCAGGTGAGCTCAGTGCTGGTGCCTGTAAAACTTATGATTTAGAAGTTTGGCTGCCAGCTACAAAAACATTTCTAGAAATATCTTCGTGCTCAAATATGTGGGATTTTCAGGCTCGTCGGATGCAAGCCCGTTATCGTAGTCAGAAAAATAATAAAATTATTAGATTAGTTCATACGCTTAATGGTTCAGGTTTAGCGGTAGGACGTACATTAATAGCAGTGATGGAAAATTATCAGCAAGCAGACGGAACTATTGTTATCCCAAAGGTTTTACATTCTTACATGAATGGACTTAAGTATATTATTAGGAATAATTGATTAGTGGGTCGTGAGGGATTCGAACCCGCGACCGTTGGATTAAGAGTCCACTGCTCTACCAACTGAGCTAACGACCCATGTTTTTTTATTGTTATTAATTATTCATTGAGAACTAATTTTTACTGATTTTTGTATACATGCATGTATAGCATCCATAACCGCTCCGCGCAGACCTTTTTTTTCTAAACACTTTATCGCTTCGATAGTGGTGCCTTGTGGAGTACAAACCTCGTCTTTTAGTACCGCTGGATGTTGATTCGTTTCCAGTACCATTTGAGCCGCTCCTTTTACTGCTTGAGCAGTAAATTGATAAGCCTGGTTTCGTGACATTCCACTAAGTACAGCAGCATCCGCCATTGCTTCTATAAACATATAGACATAAGCAGGAGCCGAACTGCTCACGCCCACGACAGTATGAATCAGTTTTTCTGGTACAACTGCTGTTCTTCCGATAGAATTAAAGATATTCACTAACTCTTGGAGATCTCTCTCTGTAACTAATGTGTTGGGCGTAATAGAAATCATCCCCTCTCTTACTAAAACAGGGAGATTTGGCATGACGCGAATAATTTTTCTATTATCTCCTATTAGACTTGCTAAGACCTGCAAGCTAATACCCGTAGCTAAAGATACTACAAGTAAATCTGTGTCTAAGTGAGTAATTTTGTTCTTAAGAATATTTAAAATTACGGGAGCTTTGACTGCTAAGAACAGAATATTAGCATGTTCAGATACTTCTTGTTCACTGAAAGTGAGATTTATGCCATATTCTTTATGTAAACTTTGCATTTTTTTCAGATTACAATCATATAAATAAATATTCGCTGGTAATATTATTTTACTTTTAACTATCCCTCCGATGAGTGCTTGTGTGATATGGCCTCCGCCAATGAAACCTAATTTTTTTTTCATCAATATCTCCATTCATGAATTTAATGATTCGAAGCAGGCAATTCATGCATCCAAGCATGAATCAATCGATAAGAAATAGCAAGCACTACTGGGCCAATAAATAACCCTATCATTCCAAAGGTCAATAATCCTCCGATGACTCCACCAATAACTAGAATTATTGGTAAATCTGCTCCCATGCGTATCAAGACGGTCCTTAATACATTATCTATAGCTATAATAATACAGCTCCAAATTACTAAACTAGTTCCCCTAGTAGTATCTCCTTCCCAATAAAACCAGATAATAGCAGGAACTAATACTGGCAGTGTACCCAGCTGCATCAAACAAAATAGAACTAATATTCCGGTTAATAAGGTAGCATAAGGTATCCCAAATAATGCCAATCCAATTCCTCCCAGAAGTCCTTGTACTAAAGCAGTAACGGAAATTCCCAGAGCAACCGCACGAATAGCTTGAATAGCTAGTAAAACAGCCGTCTCGCCCTGCTGTGGAGCTAGTCTCCTTGCAAATTGACGGACCTCGTTTCCTATTTTTTCTCCCCTCCAATAAAGTAAGATACTGAAGAAAATCATTAGAATAAGATGTAACATAAGGTGGGCCACATGTGCAGCCTGTGAAAAAACAAAGCTCGTTGTTTTACCAACATAAGGTTTTATATATGTCATCATTGTACTACTTTCCCCAGATAAAATACTCTTCCAGATAGAAGCGAGTTTTTCTCCTATCATGGGAATACTAGTCAGCCAATGGAGTGGAGGCAATTTAATTTGTCCTGAAGAGAGATACTCAATTAATGGAATAATATTATCTATAAAACTCTCTATTAGTAAGCTCGCAGGTATGATAAATAGTAAAAAGAGCAGCATGATCATAACCACTACAGCAAGGATGCGTTGTCCCCATAGTATATTCTGTATTTGAATTAGTATAGGCCATGTGGCTATTACTACCATGCTAGCCCACGCAAAACCAGGAAGAAAGGGTCGGACCACCCAAAAACAGGTAAGAATTAAAAGGCTAATAAACATAAATAAAAACACTATTTGTGGTATATCCATCACTGACCGTAGATGAGTCATCCGGTCATGTTTATCTTCACACATTTTAGGACCCCTAACACAGTTGAATTTTCGATATAGTAAATTTTACTACCATCAGGTATAGTAATAATTATACTCCCACATACGTCACTTTCACTATATCCATCTAGAATCCTCAAGACGCTTGATAATAAAAATTAATAATTTGGTACGTCCGAGTGGATTTGAACCACTGACCCCCATCACGTCAAGATGGTACTCTAACCAGCTGAGCTACGGACGCACTAATTTATCCTGTTGTGAATATTATCCTCTTATATGTTTCTCCTATTTCTTAATAAGAATTCCTCTTTGTAAAATTTCTGCGGCAGATAATCCTTGGAGCTGACGGATACGATATAACATCATCATCGCTGAGGCAGTAAAACTAATAATAAATCCTATCCAAAAACCAGCAGGTCCTAGAGGATGTCCTACCAAGGGAGTTAATGCGAGTATATAGCCACATGGTAATCCTAGTAACCAATAAGCGGTGAAAGTTATAATGGATATAGAACGGGTATCTCTATATCCTCGTAAAATTCCACTCCCAATAATCTGGATAGAATCGGAAATCTGATAAACCGCGGACAGTAACATAAGATGTGTTGCTATTGCTACTACTTGTGGATTATGGTTATATAACCAAGCAATATGCTCACGATATAGGGCAGTCAAAATAGCCGTCACGCACGCAATCGTAGTACCAATAAAATGCGCAGTCGTAGCAACTAAACGGGCATTTATTGTAGATCCTTGCCCCAGTTGAAAACTGACTCTTATACTAGTCGCTATACTAAGGGAGAGTGGTAAAACGAAGACCAGCGAACTAAAATTAAGTGCAATATGATGTCCAGCTACTTGTACTATCCCTAGAGGGGATATCAGTAAAGCTACTAGGGCAAATAAAGTGACTTCAAAGAACAAAGCCAGAGATATTGGAAAACCAATAGTAACCAGACTCCATATTGCCTTCCAATCCGGATGAAAGTTCGATAAATATTTATTAGTTGCTTTCGTGATATCCTTCATAGAGCTGGTATAATTAAACCAGGTAATAATACTTACAAACATTACCCAGTAAACAAACGCCGTGACCATTCCGCAACCTGCTCCACCTTGAGCTGGGATTCCTAATTTACCATTAATAATAATATAAGTTAGTGGAATCTTCACCATCAAACCAACTAATCCAATAACCATACTAGGCTTAGTATTGCCAAGTCCTTCACATTGATTTCGGACCACCAGAAAAAATAAATAGCCAGGAACCCCATATAACATAGCATGTAAATAGTGAATCGTTTTATTCGCTAGCAGTGGATCTATATGAGGCATAAAATGAATAATATAATTGGAATTATATAGTATAAATATAATTACAACCGAAGAAATAGCGGCTAACCAATAAGCCTGACAGGCTTGATAAGCAATACGCTCACGTTGATTTGATCCATTTAGGTGGGATACTACTGGGGTAAGTGCCAGAATTAACCCATAGCCAAATAAAATCGCAGGCAACCATATAGAATTGCCTATTGCCACCGCAGCCATATCAGTAGTACTAACAGCACCAGCCATCCTGGTATCTACAAAACCCATAGATGTTTGTGATATTTGTGCCATAATTACTGGACCCGCAAGTATGAAAATTTTACGTGCTTCAACCCAATATTTCTGCACTGATCTTATCCTTCCAGATATTTAGCAAGTTAGCTAAAATAGGCATTTTAGCGTTACATGATGATTTAGGCAAGATTTAACTCGCCGATTACAAAAAAAGTCATCCTCTCCACCGAGACTACTACTTCATGTTTACGAACCTTCTTATCCTCAAGAGAGCAACAGTACTTTATATTAAAACATTATCACCCGTAGTAGCACGTAGTTACATTCGGAGTTTGGCTAACGATAAAATATTACAGTTATCGATAAAGAATGTGAGCCGAAAGTCAATAATAAGAAGATCTTGCTGATCTGCTCCCCTTATTTAGTCTGCCCGAACCTGTCCTGACAGAACAAAAATAATATAAATACTAATTAATTTTAGTAAAGTAATAACTGATTATAATAGAATAATATTCTACTTTCTGGTATCAGTATTACAATATTAATTATCAATTATAATACTGAGTTAGTTAAAAAGGAATTATGTAACATGCACAATCAAACTTATGAAAAAATTAGAAGAAAAATTGCCGAAAATCCCATTCTCATTTTTATGAAAGGTTCTCCACAATTTCCATCATGTGGATTTTCGTCACAGACAGTCCAAGTACTTTCGGCGTGTGGAGAAGATTTTGCATATGTAGATGTTTTAAAAAATCCGGATATTAGATCTCACTTGCCTAGATATGCCAATTGGCCTACTTTTCCTCAACTGTGGATTGATGGCCAACTGATCGGTGGTTGTGATATTATTACTGAAATGTTTCAGTGCGGAGAATTACAAACCATAATCCAGAAAACCGCTCACAAATATCGAGTGCATCAGTGATAATCTTAGATTAGATGATTGTTTAGTGAAGAGAGCTTTCTGAACCAAAAAATTTACTGCATGATAGGTATTTTTTTAACGCAAATAAAAATTTTGTAAAATGGCAAAATTACCTGTATAAATGATTCAATGATTAAATTATTTCAAGAATGAAGACAGATAATCTAATTAATCAATTAAAAGCACGCGGATCTATAGCTCAGATCACCGATGAGCAAGGGTTGTGGAAAAGAATTACAAAAGGACCAATAGTACTTTATTGTGGTTTTGATCCCACAGCAGATAGTTTGCATTTAGGTCATTTAATACCCTTGCTTTGTTTGAAAAGATTCCAGAATGCGGGTCATAAGCCGATCGCCCTTATAGGTGGGGCCACAGGGTTAATTGGTGATCCTAGCTTAAAAAATAAAGCTCGTATTCTCAATAGTTTTGAGACCGTAGCCGAATGGAAGGCAAAAATGGTCAGACAGTTAACGAAATTTCTGGATTTTCAGGGGGCAGAGAACAAGGCGATAATCGTAGACAACTATGACTGGTTTGGTAACATGAATCTTCTCAATTTTCTCCGGAGAGTGGGAAAACATTTTTCCATTAACCAGTTAATTAATAAAGAATCCGTGAAGCAACGCTTCAAACGGAATGATTTAGGTATTTCATTTACTGAATTTTCGTATAATTTATTACAGAGTTATGATTTTTCATGTCTTAATGTCCAATACGGAGTGGAGTTACAAATAGGAGGTTCGGATCAATGGGGAAACATTACTTCAGGAATTGATTTAACTCGTAGATTACATCAACAGCAAGTTTTTGGACTGACGATGCCGTTAATTACCAAATCTGATGGAGTTAAGTTTGGTAAAACTGAAGATCAGACCATATGGTTAGACGATAAAAAAACTAGTCCTTATAAATTTTATCAGTTTTGGATTAATACTGCCGATGTTGACGTTTATCGATTCCTTAAATTATTTACTTTTATTGATATTAAAACAATCGATAGTTTGGCACAAGAATGTAAAAGTAGTCAGGATCTTAGGCAAGCGCAGTTTATATTAGCTGAACACGCTACTAAATTAGTCCATGGAAATAAAGGAGTCTCTGCTGCCAAACGAATTACACAAAGTCTATTTTCTGGTTTACTAAATGAATTAACAGAATCGGATTTCCAACAACTTGTCCAAGACGGTATTTCGGCTATTGAATTATCCGCGTCGACTGGTTTAGCGCAAGCACTAGTTAACGCTAACTTAGTCTCCTCTCGTAGACAAGCCAGAGCTCTCATTGAATATGGAGCTATAAGTGTTAATGGAGCATTACAATATAATTATAAATACCAGTTCAGCAATAGTGATCGACTTTATGGTCGTTATACCTTAATACGGAAGGGAAAAAAAACATACTCTTTAATATGTTGGAAACCATGAAGCTCATACCATGTTATGGTGACTTTTATTTTTCTATTGATTTTATTTTTTTGTATTTTCTGTGAAGAAGGAGATAAGGTGTTGATTACATCCGGAGAATACAACATGATTACATATATCTGACTCCTAGTTTTGTGGACAACGGAAAAGTTTAATGAATTTAGTAGTTTATTTGTTGCCAAATAAATCTATTAGACATAATAACGACGTTATAAGGCTGTTTCCACCGAATCCCATGTCTTATGCAACCAAAAAATTTTAACAATATGTAGTTCGACTATTTAGAAGTATTTTCAATTTTAATATTGTAAGGACGATAAAATAGGATGAGATCCTGTAGTGTACGCCCCGGCAAAATAGGTTAAATGATGATAATTTTGGTTGGATAATCAACTACGATAATTTTATAGTAATGGACTCCAAAAATAACATAACCGTTCCAAAATACGGTGCCACAGCGGACGAATTCTCCATTGGTGGACGTCTATCAGACGTGAATGGGTGAGATAATTTTTCTGTATAAAAAAAAGCTCTTTACTAAAATTGTTATCATCTATGACTATAGTAATTTCAAGATTAAGCCATAAACTACGCATATCAAGATTGACTGTACCTAGCAAACTCAATTGCCCATCAATCTGTACGCTTTTAGTATGTAACAAACCTCCTTCAAATTGATAAATTTTAACCCCCGCTTCTAATAATTCAGTAAAAAAAGAACGGCAAGCCCAACCTACTAAAAGTGAGTCATTGGATCGCGGAATAATAATACTTACGTCCACCCCGCGCTGAGCCGCGATACATATCGCCTGGAGTAAATCATCACTGGGAACGAAATAGGGGGTGGTCATGATAATAGCTTCCCGAGCCGCATAAATAGCAGTGAGCAATGCCTGATGAATCATATCTTTAGGAAAAGAAGGACCCGGACCAGATGCTATTACTTGGATAGCTTGTTCAGAAATGTCGGTCTTGAGAGTAGAAAGGATATTAGGAATTGGTGGTAAAATACGTTGACCAGTTTCCCACTCCCAGTCACAGGAGTAAATAATGGCCATGAGATAAGCCACCGGACCTTCCATACGTACCATTAAATCAATCCATTGCCCAACTCCTGCTTTTTGCCTAAAAAAACGGGGATCTACTAAATTCATGCTGCCCGTATAAGCAATATTATTATCAATCAGCACCATTTTACGATGCTGGCGTAAATCAAGGCGGCGAAAAAAGATTCGCAATAAATTCACACGCAAAGCTTCGACTACTTCTATTCCTGCATTGCGCATCAAAGATGCAAAAGTACTACGAAAAAAAGAACGACTGCCCGCGGAATCCAACATGATCCTACAGTTCACCCCGCGCTGAGCCGCAGTAATAAGTTCATTTGCTACGGTATTAGCCATTCCCCCTGGTTGCCAAATATAGAAAACTATTTTAATATTATTGCGTGCTAATTTGATATCACGTATTATGGCTTGCAATGTATCATCTGTGCTCGTTAGTAAGTTTAATTGATTTCCTTTAACACTAGCAATTCCTTGACGTAACTCACAAAGCTGAAATAATGAACGGGCTACATCACTCTTCTTAAGAGCTAATATTTCCGAACATTTTTTGAAATCATTAAGCCACTGCCTTATTGAAGGCCACATAATACGGGCGCGTTTTGATCTAGTTTTTCCTAAATAAAGCTCTCCTAGAGTAAAGTAAGTTATAACGCCAAATAATGGCAGGATATATACTATTAATAACCAGGCCATAGATGATTGTACTGCTCTGCGTTTCATGAATATTCGAACCGTTACGCTAGCAATCAATAGCCAGTATAACAAAATCACAATTACGCTAATGAAGCGGTAGAGAGTTGTCATAGGATCATCAACTTATTATATGATGTCGGAAATGTGTTTATGTTATTTAAATTTTAGCTTCTTTAGGTATTCAATACTACTATTTAATATAGTGCTAGTTGGTAACTATATTATATTTGTCAGCGTCATAACCAAAAAGAGTCAGAAATAATCTTCCATTTATAAGATAAGTAATCTGTTTAAAAAAGATAGCCGCATGTTTGATTGAGTAATTTTCCAGAAAAAGTAACCCGAAAAATCATTTGACTCGTCGTATAATAGGAGGTGAACTAAGACTATGCCTGACCGTTTGTGTTAAAAAAATATATCCTTATAACATTAAGAATGAGTTTAGAGAAAAAAAATGTCTAATATTTGTATTTACTTTCTGCCCGCCGACGAGCTAATTAATGTCTTTGAGCATCAAAACTGCCGCCATTTTCATGGACACTATCTTCTCCCATTAAGTAAAGATAAATTGGCATAATATCAGCTGGAGTTAGTAATATTTCGGTATTTTCTTGCGGAAACGCACAGGCCCGCATTTTAGTTTTTATAGGTCCGGGATTAATACAGTTGATCCGTAATTGAGTTTTTTTATGCTCATCAGCTAACACTTGCATAAATCCTTCGGTAGCAAATTTTGATACACAGTATGCTCCCCAACCCGAACGTCCTTTACGTCCTACACTAGAGCTGGTTAGGATTAGGGAACCACTAAGTGAACATAAGAGTAATGGCATTAAAGCTTGAGTTAGGAGAAAAGTTGCATGAATATTCACATTCATTACTTGATGCCAAATTAGCGGATTTTGTTGGGATATGGGTTTTATCTCTCCTAACATGCTGGCATTGTGTAAAATACCGTCAATTCGTGAATAATGGGACGAAATTCTTTTCGCTAAATTGAGATAATTTTGTGGATTAGTTTCTTGAAAATCAATATCATAGTATAATGGGGCTGGTTTTTTATTCTGGGAAAGGCAATGAATTTCATCTCGGACATTTTTAAGTCTCGTTTGATTTCGACCTAATAAGATAATATCAGCTCCATAACGGGCATAGGTAAGAGCTGCTTCACGTCCTATACCACTGCTAGAGCCCGTAACTAAAATAATTTTGTTAGCTAAAAGATTCATTCTAGGGTTGTAATGCACAGCTACCTCTCGGAATTAATTGCTATTTAAATAGTAAAAAATAAACGTATAAATACAGTACAATATACCACACTGTAATAAAAAATTTATGCTCTTTATATTATGAAAATCACAAATCAATCTAATCAATAAGAGGTACTTTTGTGGAATATATTCTCAGTTATGGATTGTTCTTGGCTAAGATGATTACAATCATGATGACCATAACCATCATGCTTAAGACGATAATTAATTTTCTCCCGTCTAAAAAGTCATTGTCGGGAAAATTTCAATTCACAAATTTAGGAGATCACTATCGTCAAATAAAAAATGAAATGATTTTATCCTCCATGAAACCACAGGAGCGTAAACGATGGCAAAAGAAAAGAAAAAAAGATAAACCATTTTGGATCTGGTCCAGAACTGACAAGACAGATAAAAATGAAGAAAATTCGGTTCTTTATATCCTAGATTTTAAAGGCAGTCTGGATGCCCCAGAAGTAAATTCATTACGGGAAGAAATTTCAGCTATTTTAATAGTTGCTAAAAATAATGATCAAGTTCTCTTGCGTCTGGAAAGTGGTGGTGGTTTAGTTCATAGCTATGGACTAGCGGCTTCACAATTACAGCGGTTGCGTCAGAAAGGCATTTTTTTAACAGTGGCAGTAGATAAAATTGCGGCCAGTGGAGGATATATGATGGCATCGGTAGCTAATCACATTATGGCTACTCCGTTTGCGGTAATTGGTTCCATAGGTGTAGTAGCACAACTGCCTAATTTTTATCGTTTCTTAAAACGTCACGAAATTGATATAGAACTTCATACTGCTGGTGAATATAAACGAACTTTAACATTCTTAGGAGAAAATACTGAACAGGGTCGTCAAAAATTTCGGGAAGAACTCTCAACTACGCATCAACTATTTAAAAATTTTATTCATGAAATGAGACCACAGCTGGATATCGATAACGTGGCCACAGGAGAACATTGGTTTGGAACTCACGCGTTGAAAAAAGGACTGATTGATACTATTGGTACCAGTGACGATTTTATCCTCCAAAAAATTGACCAATGTGAATGTATTGCCGTACATTACATCTCTCGTTCATCCCGCTGGGCCCGCTGGAGAGACAAATTTTTTCATCTATACAATCGTATCAAACCACTTCTACTCTCCTTACTAAAGGAGTAAGTTAAATTTATTTACTTGAGTATTTCCTGATCGTACGGTAGAAGAAGTTTTCATCGATGAGTGAGGAGTTCAAAGTAAGAGAAAAAGTCTTTATTCTTGAACAGAAAAATTCTTATAAGATCAATTAAGATCGGGGATTCAAATCCTGGTTCCCGAAGTTCCTACGCTACGTCTAGGAACCACTCATAATCTCCTTCTTCTTTGTGGTTGATAAAACGTTATCCACCTGTATGCACTGAGGTGTATAATAAATTGCCTACGTCGGTTTAAGTTCTCAAAGTGGCCTGGAAGCGCATCTTTAATGCTTCTAAACATCTTGATATAATATCAGATACTTCATCTTCTTTTAGTGTTCGGTATTGATCATGTAAAATCACGCTAAAAGCAAGACTTTTATAACCTTTTGGGATTCCAAAACCACGGTAGACATCAAATAAGTTGAGAGTAATACTTTTATTAGATAATACTTTTTTACATTCGTTTATTATCTCGAAGGCAGGAATGTGTTCCGATACCACGATAGCTATATCACGGCGATTAGATGGAAATTTAGATATTTCCTGGATAATAGGACAGTTAGTATCTGTAACTCTCTTACAGAGCAACTCAAAAATTATCGTACGATTTTTTATTCCTAATTGTTGTTCTAATAAAGGGTTAATAACCCCTATAATACCAATAGGCTTATGTTGTAAATAAATGGCGGCACTCTGCCCAGGATGGAGTGCGGGATGAAGCTCAGACTTGAAGTTAATGTCAGTTTGTCCCGTGATATCCAATAAGGCCTCGACATCTCCTTTTAAATCATAAAAATCTACTAGTCTCAACGGCATATCCCAATGGTCTTCATACTTATTTCCACTTAAAATACCTGTAATCATTAAATCTTCTTTAAGAAAATTTTCTTTTTGGGGTATAAAACGGTTGCCTATTTCAAATATTCGTATACATTTTTGCTGACGATTTTGATTGTAAATCACTACTGAGAGTAAACCACTCCACAGGGATAATCGCATAGCTGACATTTCTCTCGAAATTGGGTTTAATAATTTCAGTACTCTCCTTCCCGGATGAAGAAGACTTTGTATCTTGGGATCTACAAAGCTATAAGTAATGACTTCTTGATACCCTCTATGAACTAATAAAGTTCTAATACGATTCAATGAAATTTTATGAGACGGTTTACTCCTATTAAATATTAAATGTGTTTTCAGGGATTTACTCGGAATATTGTTATATCCATAAAGGCGAGCTATTTCTTCCACTATATCTTCTTCTATTCTCAGATCAAATCTCCAAGATGGAGTTTTGACATTCCAGCCACTTTCATTCTCAGTTAATAGGCAACCTAACCTAGAAAGAAGATCTACTACTTCATCATCATTGATATGATAACCGAGGATAAGATCGATCTTTTTACGACGCAGTATTATGCTTATGCCCTTAGGAACTAATATTGGATTAGTAACATCAATCATAGGTCCAGCTTGACCCCCACAAATATTATGTAATAATTCGGTGGCCATTTCTATTGCTTTATACTGGATCAGAGGATCGATGCCGCGTTCAGATCGGTGTGACGCAGGAGTATGTAACCCATATTGACCTGCTCGACCAATAATAAATTCAGGACTGTAAAATGCACTTTCTAGCAGAATATCTGTTGTCTTGCTATGAACCATAGATCGCTGGGATCCTATAATTCCTGCTAAAGATAGTACTTGATTATTATCTGCTACTACCAGCGTATTACTTTGAAGCTTAGCCAGATAACCATTATTTAGTACCACTCGTTCATCTGGTTCAGCCATTCGGACTATTATGCTACCATCAATTATCTTCCTATCATATACTTGGATGGGTTGTCCTAGTTCTATTAAAATATAGTTTTGAATATCCATCACTATATTATCCGAAATCATATCGCATCTTCTTAGTTTTTCTCGGATCCATAATGGAGTGGGAACGTTAACATTAATGTCTTTTAATAACCGTGCTAAATAGCGTGGACAAGCTTCTGCTACTTCAACCCTTATGGGTAAGATATCCTTTACTCCAATTTTTGGAAAGGTGAGAATTCTTTCTTTTAGTTTTAATTTGTTTCTGGCGGCGATTTCTCTTGCTATCCCACAAATGCTTAGGCAATCAGATCGATTAGGTGGAACGTTAATTTCAATAGTCTTATCATTATCTAGTTGCAGATAGTCACGAATATTCATTCCTAATGGAGTAGAGGTAGGTAATTCAATAATATAATTATTATGTAAGTGATGATCAGGAAGGCCTAAATCCGTAAATGAACATAACTTTCCTTCGGAAAGCATTGTGAGTATCGGATTGGATTTGTGATCTTGAAGGGGACAATTATCTGAGTTCATAGGTTGGTCTCTCCGTGAGACAGCGACTTTGAGACCTTTTCTACAATTATCAGCTCCACAAACTATATTGAGCACTCTTTCAATACCTATGTTAACTCGGGTCGTAGAGAGGTTACGTGTAACTTGCTTACATTCTATTATCTCGCCCACCACCACATCTTCTTCTGCACAATAATTACCAGCTACTGTAATAACATTCTCTACTGCTAATCCTGATAAAGTTAGCTGTTCCGCTAAAGTTTTGGTATCAATATCTGGGTTTACCCATTCTCTTAGCCAAGCTTCACTGAGTTTCATTTTTATTTTTATGTAAATTGTTTCAGAAATCGTAAATCATTTTCATAAAATAACCGCAAATCAGTTATGTTATAGCGCAACATTGCCAGCCGTTCTATCCCTATTCCAAATGCTAATCCAGAATAAATATTTTCGTCCAGTCCTACAGTTTGAAAAATTTTAGGATGCACCATACCACACCCTAAAACTTCGATCCATTTACCATTTCGATTTATTATATCAATTTCAGCAGAAGGTTCGGTAAAAGGAAAATAAGAAGGTCGAAATCTAATTTCAACTTCTTCTTCAAAAAGATCACTGAGAAAATCATATAAGATCTTTTTTAAATGAGCAAAACTTACATTTTTCTCTACCATTAAACCTTCTATTTGATGAAACATTGGAGTGTGAGTAGGATCGCCATCTTTACGATATACTCTTCCTGAAGCTATGATGCGGAAAGGAGGGTTGTGAGTTTTCATAACTCTAATTTGCAATCCCGACATTTGGGTTCGTAACAAATTATTCTCATTCAACCAAAATGTGTCATGTTCAGTGCGAACCGGATGGTTACTAGGAATATTTAGAGCATCAAAGTTATGATAAGTATCTTCTATTTCGGGACCACTGACTACTTGGAATCCTAAGCCAGCAAAATATTTTTCAATATTGTTAATTGTACTCGTGATAGGATGAATACGACCCGGCTTGATACCCCGCCCTGGTAATGAGATATCTATATTTTGACGGGATAGTTGCACCTGTAGTTCCGACTTTTCCAACAATTTTTTTTTGACTTGATATGCCTCTAGCAACTTTTTTTTCGCTTGATTAAGCTGTTTACCAGCCTCACGTCGTTTATCATCAGCAGGTAAATCTCGTAAATGCTTCATCTGGATC
This sequence comes from Candidatus Dasytiphilus stammeri, assembly GCA_037083765.1. Lineage (GTDB taxonomy): Bacteria > Pseudomonadota > Gammaproteobacteria > Enterobacterales > Enterobacteriaceae > Dasytiphilus > Dasytiphilus stammeri_B. The sequence continues at coordinate 14,954 of JBAPLS010000007.1, read as the reverse complement.
GTCAGATGCCCTTTCTTTCCCAAGTATTCGATACGCATCCTTTCTAAGTCACTCAGATAAGTGATATTTTTAATATTTTTAATAAAATTACACACTATTTCATTTAGATAAAATCTATCGTCCATGTTTTGATAATTTATTTGACAAAATTTCAGGAAACCGTCTCCACTAGGAGTGGAGCTAATCTCTATATGCGACAGAACTTATTTTTGAACTATTTTAGCTTTTTCCACTAATAGAGAAAAAGTGGAGGGATCAAAACAAGCTATCTCAGCCATAACTTTGCGATCCAGTTCAATAGAGGTGTTCTTCATTCCATTCATGAATTGGCTATAAGACATTCCATGAATTCGAGCCGCCGCATTAAGACGCATAATCCATAATTTTCGAAACTGTCGTTTGCGCTGGCGACGATCTCGGTAAGCATACTGCCCCGCTTTAATGACAGCTTGAATAGCCACCCTATATGCACGTGATCGTGCTCCATAATAACCTTTTGTTTGTTTCAGGATTTTTTTACGACGTGCATGTGAAACCACACTTCGTTTGACACGAGCCATATGTATTACCTATCTTTATTCTGTATTAACCATTATTAGTACTTGGCGGTTATGTTATGCATAGGGCAAGCAAACTCTAACTAGACCTAAATCGCCTTTAGATACCCTGTATTTTGAACGCAGATGACGTTTACGCTTAGAGGATTTCTTCGTCAAAAGATGACGTAGACCAGATTGTTTATGTTTAAAACCTCCAGAAGAAGTTTTGTGGAAGCGCTTGACGGCACTACGGACACTTTTAATCTTCTGCATACTGCACACCATTTTCTACATTTATTATTAAATTAATTTTTGTTAAAGATATTACAGTTGTAATATTTTCTTCTTGGAAGCTAAAACCATAATCATTTGTCTTCCTTCTATCTTCGAAGGCAAATATTCTACTACAGCTATCTCCTTAACATCTCTTTGGATCCTCTTTAACACTTCAATCCCTAGTTGTTGATGATTCATTTCTCGACCTCGAAAACGCAAAGTAATTTTTACTCTATCACCTTGTTGTAAAAACCGTATTAGACTACGCAATTTTACATGATAATCACCTTCGTCCGTTCCGGGACGGAATTTTATTTCCTTCACTTGAATATTTTTCTGCTTTTTTTTCTGTTCTTTCGAGTTTTTGTTCTTTTCGTATATAAATTTCCCGTAGTCTATCATCAGACAGACGGGAGGAACTGCATTAGGGCTAATTTCTACTAAATCTACCCCCGCTTGTTCCGCTTGTTTTAAGGCTTCAGTTATACTAACTACACCTAGTGCTTCACCGTCTAAACCTGTTAAACGTACTTCGTGTACACGAATTTCCGTATTAATCCTATTATGACGGATGGGATGAATCGATTTACCTACTTTAATACTCTCTCCCTCCTTTCTACTGAATGAATCTGTCGATTACGAATTTCACACAGCAGTTTCTCTAGCATATTATTGACCGTCATGTTAACGATATTTTTTCCCGATCTAGTACGAATAGCAATTTCTCCTGTTTTCATTTCCTTATCACCACATATCAAAAGATAAGGAACTCGACGTAACGTGTGTTCGCGTATTTTAACCCCCAGCTTTTCATTTCTCAAGTCCGTTTGTATTCTTATCCCCGCTTGTTTAAATACATGAGCTAATTTTTTTACATAATTTGACTGATTGGCGCTAATATTCATCACTATACCTTGGACCGGTGCTAACCACAATGGAAATTCACCAGCATATTCTTCTGTAAGAAGACCTATAAATCTCTCTAAGGACCCCAAAATTGCTCGGTGAATCATCACCGGTATCTTACGTTCATTATGCTCATCTACATAGAAAGCATTTAAACGTTCAGGTAAGAAAAAATCCAGTTGAATTGTACCACATTGCCATGGACGATCTAAGCAATCATACAGGACAAAGTCTATTTTAGGTCCATAAAAAGCTCCATCTCCATAGTGATATTTAAAGTTAATATTTTTATTTTTCAGAGCGTTGGCTAAATCTTCTTCTGCTTGATCCCAAAGACTTTCGTTACCAATGCGTTTATCCGGTCGGGTAGAAAGTATGACAAAAATTTTTTTGAATCCGAAAGTTTTATACACTTCGTATATCATTTTTATACAACTCATAATTTCGTCATAAATTTGATCTTTTCGACAAAAGATATGTGCATCGTCTTGAGTAAAGCTACGTACTCGCATTAATCCATGAAGAGATCCAGATGGCTCATGTCGATGACAGCTGCCAAATTCTGCTAGACGAAATGGTAAATTCCGATAAGATTTCAATTGTTGATTATATATTTGGACATGTCCTGGACAATTCATGGGTTTAATGCAATATTCACGATTTTCGGAGACAGTGGTAAACATGGCTTCTTGATAGTTCTTCCAGTGTCCCGTTTTCTCCCATAAGCTACGATCGATCATAAGAGGACTGTTTATTTCTTGATATTCATACTCGGTTAGCTTCATTCGAAGAAATAATTGCAGTTCTCGAAAAATAATCCATCCATTATTATGCCAAAATACCATTCCAGGAGCTTCTTTCTGGAGATGATATAAATCTAACTGTTGATTTATTTTTCGATGGTCTCGTTTTGCTATTTCTGCTAGACCTTGTAAATATACTCTCAGTTGATTTTTATTCGACCATGCCGTTCCATAAATTCGTTGGAGCATTTTATTTTTACTATTACCTCGCCAGTAGGCGCCAGAAATTTTCTGTAATGCAAAATGATGGCAAAAACGAACATTTGGTACCTGAGTTTTTTCTACACACATATCAATGTACTCTTCATGGTAATATAATTCAGGTAAAGCACTTCTGCTAATATCTTCGTCAAGAAGAGCTACTTTATAGCTTTCATTTCTAGACGCAAAAATATTGCGCGCTTCCTGCCAACTAACTATTTTCTTAATTACATCATAATTTTTTTCCGCTAATTCATGCATGCGATTTTCTAATAATTTTAAGTCGGTAAGAGAGATAGAAAATTCTAGATCGACATCATAATAAAATCCATTTTCGATCACTGCTCCAATAGCCATTTTGGCAGCGGGCCACAGTTGTTTTATAGCATGTCCTAACAAGTGAGCGCATGAATTACGAATAATATTCAGACCTCTTTCATCCTGCAGGGTAATAATACTGACTGACGAATTTTCGGTAACAGTATCGGACAGTTCTTTTAATTTTCCATTTACTTCCCCGGCAATACAGTGTGATACTTCAGATCCCATGATGATGGTAGCAATTTCTCTCATGCTTACAGCATCAGGAAATTTATACTGAATCCTATTAGGAAGGAGAATAATAGAAATCATTATGAATCCTTGGTTGCCAGTAATACTCACTCTGCATCAGATCAGAGATAATATCACGGCAAGTAAAGTGATATATTTTTATATATAAATATAATTATACGTTTATTATATATAAACCAACAGATTTCAATCAACTTATTTCAGAGTATTTTCTATGACTGCCAAAGGGCATGCTATTTTTGCAATAGCTCTGGCGATTATTTTTAAACGAGCTCACTTAACACCTATTCTTACTCACGGTGATTGGTGGCATATTATTTCGTCCGCCATCTTAACTTCATTATTACCAGATATAGACCACCCTAGATCTCTATTAGGACAACACTTGAAATGGTTATCTGCTTCTATGAGAGTAATTTTTGGCCATCGAGGGTTTACTCACAGTATACTAGCGCTAGCTGCCGCAGTAAAACTTTTGAACCTAACTCTTTTATTATCTCGAGTTATTATTCCTGCCGATGTGAGGCAGGGAATGATAATAGGATACATAAGTCATTTAATAGCTGATTCTCTTACCCCGGCGGGCATTCCTTTGCTTTGGCCATTACGATGGAAATTACGTTTTCCAATTATCTTAAATCTGCACCAAAACCAGTATATCTCTGAACGATTATTTGGTTTAACTCTAATAGTAATATCTATCCTGATGCCCTCATATTATTTAATTTTCTTATCACGGCACATAAAAATTATTCCTATCCATATATTACAAGTACTTCTCCATTTTTTTCAAAAATATATAAATTAAGAGAAACAAGAAATTCTATTCCTCACTAACAATGATTTTATACAAAGCAACTAATAAATTAAGATAATAGGGTATAATCTCCCTGGAGAAAGCTGGGATCCAAAACCCAGTGGTATTTTCATGGGAGAAAGGAAGAATGAATTCTTTCCATAATATTCACGATCTAATCCGATGGACAAAAAATTATTTGACCAGTAAAAATATATATTATGGTCATGGCACAGACAATGCTTTTGATGAAGCAGTTCAAATTGTACTCACCACCCTAGGAATTACTTCATCTCCTGAAGATATTTCTTCTGTTCAAGTGAATCTCAGAGAATGTCAAAAAGTGGTTCACCAGGTGATTCGTCGTGTGGAAGAACGCATCCCAGTGGCTTACCTTACTAATAAAGCTTGGTTTTGCGGTTATGAATTTTATATTGACGAACGAGTCTTAATCCCCCGCTCCCCGATCGGGGAACTAATTTCCAATATTTCTACATGGATCTGGGAAGAACCTAAATATATTCTTGATATGTGTACCGGAAGCGGTTGTATAGCTATAGCATGTAGCTACGCTTTTCCACAGGCCCTAATAGATGCTGTTGATATTTCCGCACCGGCTTTAGCTGTCACTAAACATAATATTGTTTTACATGGCGTTCAGGATAGGGTAACACCTATCCTTTCCGATCTATTTAATGAGCTAAATCACAAAAAATACGATATTATTCTTGCCAATCCTCCTTATGTAAAAGCTGATGATATAATATCTTTACCTCCGGAATATCAATTTGAACCTGTTATAGGATTATCTCCTCCCGGAAAAGATGGACTTGATATAATTCGTCGTCTTTTATTATCGTCCTCAGAGTATCTTACTGACAAAGGTATCCTCATTTGCGAAGTTGGATACCAACAATCCTCTTTAACACAACAATATCCTCAAATTCCCTTTATTTGGTTAGAGTTTAATCATGGTGGAACAGGGGTATTTATGTTGAAAAAATCACAATTAATGGTCTCTAAAAAATATCTGATTCCTGGAGAAGCAGGAACCAAAAAAGGGAACCAAAATTTATCTCTCATTAAAATATTTTCCCCAAATTAGGGTAGAGTTAGGTAAGGAGTTATAATGGCTGGAAATAGTATTGGACAAAATTTTAGAGTCACTACATATGGCGAGTCACATGGTCAGGCTTTAGGGTGTATTATAGATGGAGTTCCTCCTGGTCTCAAGTTAACGAAAGAATACATTCAATCTGAACTCGATCGTCGACGTCCCGGCAGATCGCGGTATACCTCTCAACGGCAAGAGTTAGATCAGATAAATATTCTCTCCGGGGTTTTTAACGGCATTACTACGGGAACTAGTATGGGACTGTTGATAAAGAATAATGATTTCCGATCTCAAGATTACAGTTCTATTAAAGATCTGTTTAGACCCGGACATGCCGATTTTACCTATGAAAAAAAATATGGAATACGAGATTATCGAGGAGGAGGTAGAGCTTCGGCTCGGGAGACCGCGATGCGAGTAGCCGCGGGAGCAGTAGCTAAAAAATATCTTGACAATACATATGGGGTAAAAATACGGGGATTTTTAGCCAAAATGGGAGATATTGTATGTACATTCCAAGATTGGGACCTGGTAAACAAAAATGATTTTTACTGCCCCAATCTTGAAAATGTTGATGCATTAGATCAATTAATCCGGTTGTTAAAACGAGAAGGTGACTCTATTGGAGCTCAAGTAACCATAGTAGGCGAAAATATCCCGGTAGGATTAGGAGAACCCGTATTTGATCGTCTGGATGCAGATTTAGCACATGCATTGATGAGCATCAACGCTGTTAAGGGAGTAGAAATCGGATCTGGTTTCTCAGTGATTACTCAACGAGGTAGTGAACATCGTGATGAGATGGATGCTAGTGGTTTTAAGAGTAATAATTCCGGAGGAATACTAGGTGGAATCAGCAATGGCCAGCCTATAGTAGCTCATTTAGCTCTGAAGCCCACTTCTAGCGTTACTATTCCCGGACGAACTATTAATCGGTTGGGCAATGAAGTTGAGATAGTAACTCGGGGACGTCATGACCCTTGTGTAGGAATTCGCGCAGTCCCAATTGCAGAAGCAATGATGGCCATTGTAGTAATGGATCATTGCCTTCGCCATAGAGCTCAGTGTTCGAGATAATAGTAATCGACATTTTCATTTTTAATTTTTGTAAATGATAACTAACACATTTTCATCTATTCTACCTTCATTCTTCAGTATTCTGTACAAACTCAGAATTCACTCTCAGAGAGAAAAGTATGAAAATAAATACTCGTAAAAAAATTAAAATAATATGCTTATTTATGAGTGTAGTCTTAATATGGGGTAGTACTTGGATGGCTGTGAAATTAGCCGTGCAAACAGTACCCCCCATGTTTGCTACTGGACTTCGATTTTTATGTGCTTCTCCTTTGTTACTTTTGATCTCGTGGCGAAATGGCCAACCACTTCTCTTGCCTTCCGAAAAGAGGAATTTCCAATATGTAATTGGTCTGTGCTATTTCATCATTCCCTTTACCCTAATGTTTTATGGACAGCAATATACCAGTGCAAGCTTAGCGTCGATTATTTTTGCCACTATGCCGGCAGCAGTGTTAATAGCTTCTATTGTAATCTTACAAAATAAAACTAGCTGTCAACAAATCTGCGGTCTCTTAATGAGTATTTTTTGTTTGACCGAAATTTTGTGGCAAGAAAATCATAACAGCGTTCAAAATAGTGGAAAAGGAATTCTTGCCTTGATAATTGCAGTTATCATGCATGCAGTTATGTATGTGCTCTTTAAGAAACGAGGAGGTGCACAACCTATTCCTATTCTAACCTATAATACCTTGCCATGTTTATCATCTGGAATTTTGCTAACATTAATAGGTTTATATATAGAAAAACCAGTCGTATCTAACATATCCTTATCGTCCTCTTTGTCTCTTTTATACTTAGGAATAGCCTCGAATGGTTTTGGCATGCTCTGTTATTTTTCCTTCCAACAGTTAACCCGACCTTTTCAAGCTTCATTAGTATTCCTGATTTTTCCTCTGGTCTCTATTATCCTGGAAAGTATCTGGACCGGGATAAGTATCAATGGAAAAACTGTATTGTTCTTGGTTCCTTTAACAGTAGGTATATTTATGACCTTATCTTCTTCTAATCACCGAAGTGATCAAAGATCTTCTTCGGGATAAAAAATTTTTCTCTCATTTCGGGACGTTAATAATTCCTTCACCATAACGGATATGGCTATTTTGACGTAAAGTATCTAATAATGCTGTTAGAATAGCCTCGAAGTGAACCTGTCTAATAATGGTATCTATGGCCACTTCTTGTTCTTTAGAGGGCATGATCTGGCGTACTTTATCCAGAGCTATTATCATTACATTTCCTTGTCTATCTTTACCAATTCCATAAGAAACATGATGTTTTTTCGGCGGATCAATACTAAAAACAGCGGGGGTTATACTTTCGTGTAAATGTCTGGTTACCCAACGAGATTGGGTAAATTTTAAATTTAATTTTCTTTCTGAGCTTCCGTCATTAAGTGCAGATAATAATTTTTCTGCTTCTACTTGATTTTGCTGCTCGATTTTGTGTCTTGTAATATACAGAGTAATGCTATTATGTACCTTTCTCAGGGGAATCAAAAGAGCAGGTCTATATTGTCTGAGACGAATAAAATAATCACCGTGATCAGTACTAATAAACAACTGGGGATTGCTACCTCTATGGTCACTTTGAAAAATATCCTGAACAATAATAGGATTCAAAGGAAAAGATTTCGGAATAGTATTCCAACTAAACCATCCGGTATCTACCGATTTTATTCCCGTAATCTTTTCTATTTGCTTCAGAGATGACTGCTGATCAATAGCTTTCCTAATTTTTTCTTTAAGGATTAAATACTTCTCGAGAAGATGTTTTTGCTGTAATTGATTAGCAATACCAGAGCGCACTTTATTAAAAGGTATAATTTTTTCCGGTCTGATATCCTCTAGTCGTACAATTAAATAACCCACTGAAGTTTTGATGATTTCTGAAATCTGTCCTATTTGTTGCAAGTGGGCATTTTTTAGTTCCACTGGGGTGTATTCTGATTTCATCCATGGAAACTCTCCTCCTCTCTGTGCGGAAATGGGATCCACAGAAAAATCTGTGGCCATCGCAATAAAATCTGCGCCAGCTTTTAATTTCTTTAAAATCATTTGAGCTGATTTTTCACTATTCAATTGAATAACGCGATATTTATATTGGGACGATTGCCGATAATCCTGTTGGTGTAAGTCATACCAATGGTGTACTTCGCTGTCTTTAATGGGCGTCAATTGAGATATATTGATTTTGTAATATCCCGCGAGGGGGATATAATCAAACCTAAACAATTCTGGAGCAATGAACCTACTAATATTTTGATAATAGTAATTTCGTATTTCACTATTACTGACCGATAATTTCATCTTTGCAATCTTATTAACGACTGCGGTACGGATCTTGCGCTGCTGAGTCAAAAGTAATGTTAAGACATTTTTATCTTTATCACTTGGCAAAATAAACTCTGATTCTCTTATCACCGATAGTAATTGTTTAAGAATTAATTGTTGACGCATTGTTTCAGCGTATTGCCTACTAGTTAATCCTATTACATTGAGGTAATTATTATACTTAATTATATCAAAATGACCGTTTACTTGGAAATCTAACTGACTAGAAATGACTTGTCTAATTTGTTCATCACTTATCTTCAGGCCTAAATTATGTGCATACTGTTGAAGTAACCACTCATCTCGGAGCTGAGATAACACTTTTATTCGTAGTTGCTGTATATAATGTGCATCTCTTGCTAACTCAGGGTAGCGATTTCCTAACAATTTTTGTTGTTGATTTTGTTCCCAGGCCACATAGTTTTCAAATTGAAAGCGTGTTATTTTATGACCATTGATTATGAGTGCATAATCATTATTATTCAGTCCCAGATACATATAATTGCCCATCCCGGTTATTAACAGCACCGAAATTATCATTCCTAACATTACTTTCTGCACGAACTTCTTTTTTGAACTATCACGGAATAATTTTATTATCATAGTGGTTTTACTCACTGTTAAAATTGGTGATGATCTGAGAGTTAGAATAATAGCGTGATGATAATTTAATGTAATGGTCAGAATCATTCTTGTGCAAGAATATTTTTAGGAACATTTTAATCCGTCCCCTACCTCATCACATCAGGTATACTTGCTAGTTAGTATCTTTTTGGTTTCGAGATAGATCTCATACTAGTAGAGATACCCGGATCTATTCTGTCATGATTTGCCTGCCATCTCTCAGTTGGGAAGCTATCTTCTTCCCTTTCTTTGCGGGTGCACAATTAGTCTCTATAATTAAGATCCATTCTTACTCGTCAGGACTATATTTCTTTATCACCTCAGACCGACATAATCTAAACTAGTCTTATTCTCAATATAACTCCGCTTATAGTACTAGTGGTTTGCGGACCTAGAGCTGCATCTTCTGAGCCGAGATAATTTTATCCTCCCTGCTTCAGGTTTGACATCTTGCCGGCAAAAACTAGATCTTTCTAGACCACGTAGACACTGTTTACGTCCCACGACTCACTTCCGGAAGGATGAAAAATTAGAATTCGTTTTCACGTTCTTCAGTCAACTTTGGATTACTAAAATCCCTCTCCTAGTTTATGTTTTTGCACACCAGATTATGAGGATGAGTTTCTGAACCAACACATCCAATTTAGCATTGGATACACACTCAGTTTATGAGAATCCATAATAACGGAACAAACAATATAAATATTACCGAGATTAGAATTATCCATAACTAAAAGGAACACCAATTTATCCTTTATTAATGTCGAATAGATATTCTATTCCCCGCATACTTGCTGAGCTTTATGTTTATTACCATAGATCATCATAGGTCCTGTTTTACCTTCAATTACTGATTTCTCAATAATTACTTTCACTACATCTGTCATTGATGGTAGATCATACATGATTTGGAGTAATACGTTTTCCACAATAGAACGTAATCCCCTCGCACCAGTTTTGCGGAGAAGTGCTTTCTGAGCAATAGAGGATAACGCTTCATTACTGAACTCTAATTCTATCTCTTCTAAATTAAATAGCGCCTGATATTGCTTGATCAGTGCATTTTTGGGTTCTCTTAAAATTCTCAGAAGTGCTTCTTCATTGAGTTCTTTGAGTGTAGTCACTATGGGAAGACGACCAATAAACTCTGGAATCAGTCCAAATCTAATTAAGTCTGATGGTTCTACCTGCTCCAGTAATTTACTGATGGATGTTTTTTGTGAAGAACATTTTACAGCGGCACCAAACCCAATTCCACAACATTCTTCTACGCGGTGAGCAATTATTTTATCCAATCCTGCAAATGCACCTCCACATATAAAGAGAATATTAGAAGTATCTACTTGCAAAAAATCTTGATGCGGATGCTTGCGCCCTCCTTGGGGTGGCACTGCGGCTATAGTGCCTTCGATTAGTTTTAAGAGTGCTTGTTGGACTCCTTCTCCAGACACATCCCGAGTAATGGAAGGATTGTCAGATTTGCGTGAAATTTTATCTATCTCATCCAGATAAACAATTCCTCGCTGTGCTTTTTGAACATCGTAATCACATTTTTGCAATAATTTGTGAAGAATGTTCTCCACATCCTCCCCTACATATCCGGCTTCAGTCAAGGTAGTAACATCTGTAATAGTGAAGGGTACATCCAATAATCGGGCCAGGGATTCGGCTAACAGAGTTTTACCACTTCCAGTAGGACCAATTAAAAGAATATTACTTTTGCCCATTTCCAGATCATTACCAATACCACTCCTCAGCAAACGCTTATAGTGATTGTATACCGCTACTGCCAGAACTTTTTTGGTATGTTCTTGTCCAATAACATAATCATCAAGATGATTACTAATTTGATGAGGAGTGGGCATTACACCACTGCTCCCAATTTCATGTGGATGTGTTCCATCTTTTATTTCTTCACTTAGAATGTCGTCACATAATTCGACACATTCATCACATATATATACGGACGGACCGGCAATCATTTTTCGTACTTCATGCTGACTTTTGCCGCAAAAAGAGCAGTACAGCACTGTGCCTGAACTGTCTTTGCGATTATCTATCATCCGGTAACCTCTTTGTTGTTTTATTCTGACATTAGAATAATAACTATGATACCTCTAATATGAGAGATAATCTATTACTTTCTCTGAGTCAATATTGAATCTACTAGTCCATATGACACTGCTTCACTTGCCGATAAAAAATAATCACGTTCGGTATCTTTTTCTATGACTTCTATAGGTTGTAATGTATGTTCTGATATTAACTGATTTATTCTATGTTTGATTTTTAAAATTTCCCGCGCATGTATTTCTATATCGCTTGCTTGTCCTTGATAAGCCCCTAAAGGCTGATGAATCATAACTCGAGAATTAGGAAGACAAAGACGTTTACCTTTAGCTCCTGACGTAAGGATAAACGCTCCCATAGAGGCAGCTAACCCTATACATATTGTACTCACATCCGGTTTAATGAACTGCATGGTGTCGTAAATCGACATTCCAGCAGTAATTACTCCTCCAGGAGAATTAATATACAAATATATATCTTGATCCGGATTATCTGCTTCCAAAAATAATAATTGCGCGACGATCAAATTAGCCATGTAGTCTTCTACATACCCTGTCAAAAAAATTATGCGCTCTTTAAGAAGACGTGAGTAAATGTCAAACGCTCGTTCACCACTAGCGTTCTGTTCAATTACCATTGGTACTAACATATCGTTATTCCTGTGATCTATCTTTATTTTTATGATTACATAATATACTATACTACATTTTATGTAGATGTTCGATGATCATAAAAATATGAGTAATCAATTGGATTAAATCAATCGTTCATTATCTATGATGCTAATCATTTCATGATATGAAATTCTCTCTTCCGTAATTATAGCCTGCTTAAGGATAAGATCTAGAATCTGTTCTTCTAATGATAATTGAGAAATAATATTCATGATTTCCGTATTTTGACGAGGATCTTTTTTTATAAAAGAAGGATCCCTCTCCGGGGAGATAGTTAAACTTTCCATTAATGATGTAAGCTGATGATCGTGAGGTGACAGATTATTAATACGAATAACTTCATTCAATAATAATCCTATAGCCACTCGTTGTTTGGAGTGCTTTTCTAAAAGAACGCGTGGAATTAATTGCTTTTTTTTAGTGCCCGGTAAAATTTTCGTCAAGTAATATTGACAGCATTTACTTTCTTTTTCTACCAGGGCACTAGGAACATTAATTTTATTTATTTTCAATAAATTATTTAATAATTGGTTCTTAATATAATGTCTAACTATCTCTTGAAGTTCCATGTCAATATTTTTTCTTACTTCATCCCGAAGATCGGATATCTTGCCTCCTGATATCCCAAAACGTTTAATTAATCCTTCATTGAGTTCTGTGAGTTCAGCTTTTTCGATATGTTTGATGAAAATAAATAATTTTAGGAATCCTTTACGGCCTTGACTATATGAGGGATGAAGTTCTATTTCTACGAAAAATTTTTCACCCTGTCTATGACCAATAATACTTTTTTCTAAATCTAAACGGATCTGTCTCTGTCCTAGAATTAAAACCACATCCGTTACTTCTTCTCCCTCCATGATTTCATTTTCAATTTCTACCATACATTTCATATCAATGGTCACCCGATCCCAAAGGTGGGCAATTGGTGCACTGAGGGTCCATTTTGCTTGTTGGGTACGAATCTTGAACAGCATATTATCTACGTCTTGTTCAGTAACTTCTACTCGTGGTTTTATAATACTAAAGGTGTCAAATGGAGGAATATTAATTTCTGGCACAACTTCAAATTCTACCGAATAGGTAAAATCATGACCTATTTTATATTCTTCATAAACAAAATTCAAATTTCCTACCACCATGATATTGTGATGGTTCACCTCTTTCAGAAAATTTTCGTGCATCATAGTACTCAACACTTCGTGAAGCACAGAAGTGCGATAACGCTGAGATACAATTTGCAGAGGTACTTTTCCTTTGCGAAAACCGTCTATCAAAAATGTTTTTGCAACATTCATAAGCTTTTTTTTCACCATACTTTCAATGCGATCGGCAGAAATAGTAATTTTTATTCTCCGCCCCAGGCGCTTAGTATTTTCCACTGATAATGGCATTATTTTTTTACCTCAAAAAATGTGGGATGAAAGGTTCGATGAGGAGTACCGAAATTCCTACTATTCATTAGTACTGGTCGAACGAAAATAACAATCTTTCTTAAGATAAACATGATATAAAATCCATATCACACATTTATTCTTTTAACGCTTTCCCCTCTTACGGACGCCAAGGATACTATCTTTACATTTACAGTTTCCACACCTTTTCGTAAAATAACTCTAAAATTTCACGTCCATAATGGAATAATCATTATACTTGAGGTATGAAATGGCACAAATAAAAAAAGTAGTGTTAGTTCTTTCAATTATTACGATAATTTTATTGTTAAGCGGTTGTCAGATAGATTTATTAGATCCTAAAGGAGAAATAGGAATCGAACAACGACGGTTGATATTAACTGCTCTGGGAGTAATGTTACTTGTTGTTATCCCGGCTATTATAATGGTCCTTGCTTTTTCCATTAAGTATCGGCAAAGTAACACTACTGCCCAATACAGTCCTTCTTGGGGTCATTCTTATAAAATAGAGGCGGTAGTTTGGGCCCTGCCGATTCTAATTATTATATTTCTAGGGATTAAAACCTGGAAAACCACTCACTTATTAGATCCTAATAAACCTATCCATTATAATAATATTAATCCTTTAACAATTGAAGTAGTCTCAATGGATTGGAAATGGTTATTTATTTATCCAGCCCAGGGAGTAGCTACTGTTAATCAGGTTGCTTTTCCTATTCATACTCCGGTAGTATTTAAAATTACTTCTTTTTCGGTTATGAATTCCTTTTTTATTCCTCGTTTAGGTAGTCAGGTTTATGCTATGGCCGGTATGCAAACCAAATTACATCTGATAGCAAATAAACCGGGTATTTATAAAGGAATTTCAGCAGCTTATAGTGGAAGGGGATTCTCTGGAATGAAATTTACAGCCATTGCTACTGCTGATGTAACATCTTTTAATAATTGGATCTCTCAAGCTAGACAATCTCCAGCCACATTAAATAACATGGCAGCTTTAGAAAAGCTTGCTCTTCCGAGTGAAAATAATAAGGCAGCATTTTTTTCTAGAGTCAAGCGTCATTTATTTGACGATATTATCAATAAATTTCGCAAAGGGTCAAGAAATATCAGTGCTATCTCACAAAGCGGTATGCATCTACCAATAAAATTTAAGGACTGAACTTATGTTTGGAAAGTTAACACTAAACGCTATTCCATATAACGAACCTATTATCATGGGTACTCTTTCTACCCTTATAGTTATTAGCATCTTAACGCTAGCACTAATCACATATTTTGGTAAATGGAAATATTTATGGCACGAGTGGCTGACATCAGTAGATCATAAACGGTTAGGAATAATGTACATTATTTTAGGGTTGATTATGATGATTCGAGGATTTGCCGATGCTATTATGATGCGTAGTCAGCAAGTTCTGGCCTCGTCGGGTCACACCGGTTTTTTACCTCCTGAACACTATGATCAGATTTTTACTGCACATGGTGTTATTATGATATTTTTTGTAGCAACTCCGTTAATTATTGGTCTAATGAATTTTATAGTACCATTG